>CAZBBU010000146.1:0-4768 GCA_964489965.1 uncultured bacterium | reverse complement strand
CCTGGTCGAACCAGAAGCCGGTGAAGGTGGTTGAGGTGTCAGTGACAGCCGGGTTGAAGGTTTTGATGTCACTGATTTCGTACACGCGGTAGGTGCCGCCGTACTGGGCTTCACCTGGTTCCGCGGTGGTCCAGGCGCTGGGCCAAACGAATGGCTCGGCGAACGCCATGGACAGTCCAGCGACTGCGGCGAGGGCAAACAGGGTCTTCTTCATTCTACCTCCGTTAAATTATCCGGGCCACCTTGGGGATCGTATGCCCGGAAGTCCGACCGTAGTCGGGCTCGGACAGCAACCAGCCAGTTACATCCCGGAATATTCACGGTGATGCTACCAGACCGGCCACTGGCCGTACAAGTGGACTGCCCTGATTGACTTTCCACTGCTTCAGAATCTATCACCGGATGGTCCGCAGGTCAAACCTGAACATGGCAGTGTTAAGGCACGGTGAGTGCGCTGGCCATGGGGTTTTGCGACAGGAACAGCCTGCCGGAATAACCATAGGCGTATGGCAATATGGCTATATCGGTACCGACCTATTGTGATTCCAGGTATGCGGCCTGGCACACAAAGCAAGAACGCGCCCCGCCGGGTGGCAGGGCACGTTCACGAGTCCGGTACAGCGGGCCTGGCCCGGCTGCTCAGGCTTCAGCGGGGAATCACCTGCAGCGCAAGCGCCAGAAGGCCCCAGATGATGGCCAGGTAGGTGGTGGTACGGCGCAGGCCGGCCGAAGTGCCGCCGGAGCTTCCGAAGTCCATGCCGCCGGAGCTGCCGCCATCAAGGCCACCCAGGCCGGACTGCTTGGGCTCCTGCAGCAGGATGGTGAAGGTCATGACGACTGAAACGATGATGAAGGGAATGAGGACAATCCAGAACATTTGTGAGCAATTCCTCCAGGTCGGCCCGGGCCGCCCCGCTTGAAACGGGGCCTGTTCCCTGGTTCGTGGGCCTGCATATTCGAGTGGTGCCGGGAGCGGGACTCGAACCCGCACGGGTCGCCCCGGTAGATTTTGAGTCTACTGCGTCTACCATTCCGCCATCCCGGCGTCATCTGCCGGTCTGCCGTGAGACAGCCGCAGCCTGCTGATTTTAGCAGCAGTTCGCGAGTCCGGTCAACAAGCCAGCTGCCGGGGTTCAGCGGTGCTAACATCGTCCGGGGCGGTTGCCATCAGGCTCGCGGCCCCAGTCAATATATCGAGGACCAGAACCGTGACCAAGCAAGTTCACCCCCTGACCCAGGCGTTCCACAACTGATGAGAGATGCCAGACTGACGGCAGACATCGACGACAAGCCGAGGGAAGAATGCGGGATCATCGCCGTAAGGGCGCTGACCGAAACCGACGTCGCCGGGTTGTGTGAGCTGGGGCTTTTCGCCCTGCAACACCGCGGCCAGGAATCATGCGGTATCTGTGTGGCCGGCGAACGTGAGGTCCGCATAGAGAAGGACATGGGCCTGGTGAGCGAGGTATTCACCAGGGAGCGCACGGAGCTCCTGCGCTTCGAGGGTGCCCGCATCGGCATCGGTCATACGCGCTACTCGACCACCGGCTCAAGCCTGCGCTTCAATGCCCAGCCTCTGACCGTACGGTCCAGCAAGGGCATAATCGCCCTGGCCCACAACGGCAATTTCACCAACGCCGACAGCCTGCGCAGGGAGATGCTTGAGGGCGGTTCAGTCTTCCAGACCACCAACGACAGCGAGGTCATGCTGAACCTGATAGCGCGTCACAGCGGCTTGCCACTCGAGGACGCAGCCGCCCTGGTCATGACTCAGATGGAGGGCGGCTTCGCCGTGGTGATCATGGACCGCGAACGGATTCTGGGCCTGCGTGACGCACACGGTGTCAGACCCCTCCAGCTGGGTCGGCTTCCCGAAGGCGGCTGGGCGCTGGCCTCGGAACAGGCGGCGCTGACGATGATGGGTGCCGAGTACGTTCGCGACGTGCGGCCCGGCGAACTGGTGATCGCTGACGGCAGCGGCGAGCTCCGCTCGATACAGGTGCTGGAGCCGACCCCGACCCCCTGCGCCTTCGAGTGGATCTACTTCGCGCGCAGCGACGGAGCCATAGATGGTGTCGGTGTCTACGCCAGCCGCGTGCGGATGGGCGAAGCGCTGGCGCGTGAAGCACCGGCAGAGGCTGACGTTGTCATCGGCGTACCGGATTCAGGCCTGCCCGCCGCAATCGGCTTCGCGCGTGAATCGGGCATACCGTTTGACCTCGGGTTCTACAAATCCTCGTACGCTGGACGGAGTTTCATATCACCCACCCAAGACCAGCGTGAGCTGAAGGTTCGCCTCAAGCTGGCGCCCACCGCTTCCGTTCGGGGCAAACGGGTGGTGCTGGTGGATGATTCCGTTGTCAGGGGCACAACTTCCGGGCGCATCGTCAGGCTGCTGCGCGAGGCCGGTGCCACGGAGGTTCACTTCCGCGTGTCCAGCCCGCCGATCCGCTATCCATGCTTTTACGGTATCGACACGGCGGCCCGCAGGGAGCTGGCCGCAGCCGTCCTGACGGTGGAGGAGATCAGGCAGCGCACCGGCTCGGACTCACTGCACTACCTGAGTGAGAGCGGTCTTGCCGAAGCCATCGGTTTGGAAGGGACCTGCCTCGCCTGTTTCAACGGCAACTATCCTGCGGGCCTGCCCGAGGAAGAGCACGTCCGCGAGGCACTCGAGCTGAGCACGCCCGGCGTGCGCTTCCCGCTGAAGACCCTCTAGGTCACTCTTTCCCGCTGAGCACCAGCCGGGCGAAGCGGAGCAGGCGCGGGAACCTGTGCCAGCGCTTGCGGTCAAGGCCGACCCGCCACAGCCACTCGATCCCCAGCTTCCTGGTCCAGGCAGGCGTACGACGCACCTCGCCCGCCAGCACATCCAGGGTGCCACCGACTCCGATGGCCAGCCGGACCCCGCTCGCAGACAGGTGACGATGGAGGAACAGCTCCTGGCCTTCGCCCAGTCCCGCCAGCAGCAGCTGCGCACCCGAGTCGGCGATGCTTCGCACGATCTTCCGGGCGTCAGCCTCGCGGTCAAAGTAGCCATGATGACTGCCAGCGACGACCGTGCCCCAGCGCCTGGCGGCTTCCGAAGCAGCCTTCTCGGCCACACCGGGGCTCGCCCCCAGGAAGAAGACCGACAACTCCGGTCCGCCTGCCTCCAGCAGCGAGGCAGCGAGCTCAACCCCCGGCACCCGTGACGGCAGATCATGACCGGCGCGGCGCGCGGCCCACAGGATGCCAACACCGTCCGCGACAGTCAGGCGGGCCGACTTCAGGGCCGCTTCCAGCTGCGGGTCCAGCCGGGCCTGAACCACGATCTCGGGGTTGAGCGTTACAAGAAGTGCGGGTTCCAGAGTCGAAAGGCAGCGCTTCAGGCTCCAGTCAACCGCGCCGGCCAGGTCCAGCATCGCAACCTCATAACCCAGAACGCGGACAGTGTCAGGGCTCACTTGGCAATTACTTCGAAACGGTCGAGCACGCCGCCTTCACTCAGCTCCCGTCGGGCCGTGCGCTCCGGCACCGAGTCCGATATGGAGACGCAGCCAGCCAGGCCGATGTCTCCGGCATGCTCCAGGCTGCGCAGGTAGCGGCCGGCAGTCGAATGCCACAGGGCATCGACCGGATCGGGGAAGGCACGCAACAGGCTGCGCGCCAGTGCGTCCGCACCGGTGACCCTGGCTTCGGGTGCCAGACGTCTTAGTTCGGCCGCGATGAACGCAGCCGCGATCGAGTCATCCAGGTCCTGCTGTCCCCGGAAACCGGAGCAGGTGACTGTGACCGAGTCCTCAGCCAGGCTCAGGGCGCGCTCCGCCACGGCTGTGGCATTGAGCAGTGAACCCAGGAGGAGGTGACTGGCAGCGGCGTTCAGCTCCACCGCCTGTGGTGCATTCTCGGACACCATCAGCGCCCGCTTGCCGGCCAGGTCCAGATTGCTCAGGAGCACCGGCGAGTTGCTGTGGTTGAAACCTTCCGGAACCATCCCGGCGCGCTCCCCCAGCAGCAGCAGACCCAGTTCCGGACCCACCCGCCGTGCCAGCTTCAGTGACGGAGTGAAGTCAAGTGAGGCGAGCCCGCGGTCAAACGCGATGCTGGCCGACGTGCAGCTGCGTAACGCGTCAACCACGATGACTACATCAGTGGCGGCCCGTTCCGGCAGCAATTCAACGTGAATTCGCATCAAACATCCGTATCAAGTTCAGTTCCGGAGACAGTAAGCAGGAGCGGTAGCCTTACTGGGCAATACCGGACGCCGCATACCGTTCCCCTGCAGGAATCTTAGCACAGGCCCTGGGCGACGCGACCCTGGCATGGCCGTTGGTAAGCTCTGCTGTGCCAGTCATGACTGACCGATTCACTGACGCCTACGCCAGCAATGAGCTGCATGAGTTTTTCGACTGTCCGCCGCCACCGGCGGTACTCGGTTCCGCGGCTGACCAGCCTCGCCCCCGGGCTGAGCTGGCCAGCGAGCTGGCTGACAACGCCCGCAGACTCGGTGCCCACGAGGCCGTGCTGCAGCAGGCGGACAGGCTGGCTCAGGCGAACTCGGCTGCGGTGGTCACCGGCCAGCAGGCCGGTCTGCTCCTGGGTCCCGGATTCACGGTGTCCAAGACGCGGAGCGCGCAGGCGCTGGCTGCCCGGCTCGATACTGAGGACAGGCCGGTGGTGCCGGTCTTCTGGCTGGCGAGTCAGGACCATGATGTTGACGAGGTCAATCACGCGTTCATACTTGATCTGGATGAACAGCTTCAGCGCATAGCGCTTGAACTGCCTG
>CAZBBU010000145.1:3555-4808 GCA_964489965.1 uncultured bacterium | reverse complement strand
GCCTCGGCGTAGATGTTGAACAGATCGCGGATCACGCGTTTCTGGCCGTGCTGCAGCGTCGCAAGGCCGGGCTGGTGGATGACGTAATGCCAGGTGAGTTCCTTGATCATCACCACCTCCGCGCGGATGCTCTCCGGAATGACCAGGTGCGGCCCGGCCGGCGTGTCCGACAGGCTGACGCTGCGACTGTAGAGGTGATGGCTGAAGCTGGTTACCGTCCGCAGTCGGGCGCGCTGCTGGGTTGTGCCCATGAACGCCTCGGTGATGGGCGGGAGCTCTTCCATCACCCGGTGAAACGCATTGGCGTACGGCTCGAACTGCTGCGCGTCCTCGATCAGCCCGCCGAACAGCCAACGCTCGCGGGTCTCCTCCAGGAAGCGCTCGCGGATCTCCCTGCTCTGCGTCAGGTCCTGCAGCGGCAGGAGCCCGGCCTTGTAGAAGTCTTCCAGGTCGTGCACGGAGTAGGCGATGTCGTCGGCCCAGTCCATGATCTCGGCGTCCAGCGACCGCTGCCCGGGGGTCGAGTCGGTGCGGGCGAACTTGAAGTCGTCGTGCTCGCTCAGGTAGGCGCCGAACTTCAGCTCTTCGGGTTTGCGAAGCCAGGGGTACTTCATGCTGGCGTTCAGCGTGGCCCGGGTCAGGTTGAGACCGGGGTGCCGCTCGGAACGCACGGTGAGTTTCGTCATGATGCGGAATGACTGGGCGTTGCCTTCGAAGCCGTCGCTCAGACCCCGGTCGCGGAGCATGCGGTCAAGCAGCTGTTCGGCCACGTGCCCGAACGGCGGGTGCCCAAGGTCATGGCCCAGTGCCGCCGCTTCCACGGCGTCCGGATCGAGTCCGCCGTGTGCAGTGATCACTTCGGGGTCGTTCTGCGCCAGCAGCCGCTGGGCCAGACGGCGCGCTATCTGCGCCACCTTGATGGTGTGCGTCAGGCGATTGTGAAAACCGTGGCCCTCCATCGGCGCCACCACCTGGGTCACGTCCGCCAGACGCCGCAGTGCGCTGCTCTGCAGCAGACGGTCCCGGTCGCGCTGGGCCGGCGTGCGGTAGTCCACGCCCGGATCGTGGCTGCTTTCACCCACGTGCCGCCTGTCGTTTCGTTCCGCCGTCTCCACGGGCTAGTCGGCGGTCTCCTCAGCAGAACCATGGCCTTCGGGGTATTGCCGGGTGATCTCCCGGTCGGAGGTCATCTGCAGGTAGCGCTCGGCCAGCAGCTGCCACAGTGCGGCCTTGATGTCAGGTCCCTGATAACC
>CAZBBU010000145.1:0-3545 GCA_964489965.1 uncultured bacterium | reverse complement strand
ACTCCATGCAGAACTGCTCGACCACATCGGCGATGCGCAGGCCCTGCTCGCGGCTCTCGAAGACGGTGAGCAGGTCCTTCTCGATGGTCGTGAACGGGATGATCACTTTGTCTGGCATTCGCTCACCTCCAGGGGCGCGTCCGGCAGCAGGTGGCACAAGCCTAGCATGGCCCACCTGCGCGCGATTCCGCTGCGGTAGCCTGTGCCATGTACTTCGATCTGGAAGAGCTCGGCTACAGGGAGAGTTACCGGCTGCTGGTGAACGTGGTGCTGCCCCGGCCCATTGCGCTGGTCACCAGCGTCGACGGGGCCGGTGTGATCAACGCCGCACCGTTCAGTTTCTTCAACATCATGGGTCACGATCCGCCCGTTCTGGTTCTGGGCATCGAACGGCGCGCGCCCGGCGTGCCCAAAGACACGCTGCGCAACATCAAGACCAGTGGCGAGTTCGTGGTCAACCTGGTGAGCGAGGACATCGCCGGGCAGATGAACATCACTGCCAGCAGCTACGCCAGCGATGTCGATGAGCTCAAGGAGGCGGGCCTGACCGGCGGGCAGAGCAACAAGGTCGCCGTGCCCCGCATCGCCGAGTCGCCCGTCAGCCTCGAGTGCACGGTGCGGCAGATCATCGAGCTGGGCGAGGAGCGCAGCCTGGTCATTGGTGACGTGCGGGCGCTGCATCTGGCGGACGAGTTCTACGATGCGGAGCGAAACTACGTGCTCAGTGAGAAGCTCGGGCTCATCGGCAGGATGCACGGCCGCGGCTGGTACGTGCGCACGAGCGACCTGTTTCATATGGCCAGGATCGAACTGCCTGACTAGCAGCATTCTCATTCCTTAAGAAAAACTGCTTGCGCATTCTCAATTCATGGAGTAATCTGCCCGGCAATCAGATGTTGACTGCCGGGCAGATGCCCGGACTGACTCTCTCCAGCCGAGGAGGCGTGAATGACCTCTCAGACCTTGAGGACGGTGGACCGGGCGATGCAGGCGTTGCTCACGATCGCCAGTGGCGCTCCCATATCGGTCGCTGACCTTGCCCGGCAGCTTGACGTTCCTGTAAGCACCACCTACCGGCACGTGGCTGCCTTGCGCAAGCACGGGCTCGTCTGGGAGCTGGCCGATCAGCGGCTGGCTGCCGGTCCCCGGTGCGTGCAGCTTGAGAACTCGTTCCGCCAGACGTTCCAGCAGAGCTCGTACAGGGAGATCATGCAGCAACTCGCCCGCCACACCAGTGAGACCGTGGCCCTCCTGGTGCCACACGGACACGAGGCGATCTGCATAGAAACCATCGAGAGCACCCAACCCCTCCGCTACACCTTCTCGAAGGGCGTCGCCCGCTCGATGTGTCGCGGTGCATCGGCCAAGGCGATGCTGCCCTGGCTCGACGAGACCCAGGTCAGAGACTTGATCGCCACAACGACTGAGCTTGACGAAGAGCAGCGGAAGAGACTGCTTGCCGAACTGCCGGTTATCCGTGAACAGGGTTACGCCACCAGCCTCGGTGAGGTTGACCAGGGAGTCTGGGCGGTCGGCGCGCCCGTTTTCAAGCAGGGCGGGGTACTGGATGCCTCACTGAGCCTGATCGCACCTCACTTCAGGGTGCAGGAACAGGAGCAGCAGCTCATCAGGCTCACGGTTGAAGCCGCCAATGCCATGACCAACAGCAACGGATGGGAGCACAACTATGCAGGCTGAAACACTGGTGATCGGTGACATCGTTCTGCCCAGCGGCATAATCCACGGCGGTGCGATCAGCATCAGCGGCGGCAGGATAGTCGGGATTCTTGAGGAGGGCAACCCGGTTGCTGCCGAGCAGGTGCACGACTTCAGCGGCTGCCTCGTCCTGCCTGGTGCCATCGACCCGCACGTGCACGCCTACAGCAGCACCACGGATCAGGAAGGAATCGGTGGGCTGACACGCAGTGCCGCAGCCGGTGGCGTGACCACAGTCATAGACATGCCGTACGACCGGCCAGCAGCGATCACGAACGTGGAACGGCTGCGGGCCAAGAAGGAACTTATCGCAAGAGAAGCGGTGGTGGACGTGGGCCTGTTCGGCACTACCAGGAAGTTCGCGGGCTGGCAGGACATCCAGCCGCTGGCAGCCGAAGGCGTCTGCGCCTTCAAGTTCTCCACCTACGAGTCAGACCCGGAGCGGTTCCCGGAGATCCCGGACCATGAACTGGCCAGGATATTCGTTGAGCTGCAGAAGGTGGGCTTGCCTGCTGCCTTCCACGCCGAGAACGGCGCCATCATCGATCCGCTCATCGAACAGTTGCGCAGCCAGGGCGTTGAGCACCCGGAGGCCCACTGCTGGAGCCGGCCGCTCATCTCGGAGACCACCTCCGTTCTGAAACTGCTCGAGTTCGCCCGCGAGTACGGCGTGCGCCTGCACATCGTGCACCTGACCGCACCACAAGGCTACGAGGCAGTCCGCTGGTACCAGGAGCAGGGTGTCGACGTCACTGCGGAAACATGCATTCAGTACCTGTTGCTCACCGAAGAGGCCCTGAAGAGTCACCGGGCGTTCGCCAAATGCAACCCGCCGCTGCGGGACGCTGAGACGCTTGAAGAGCTGTGGCTCAGACTCGAGGAAGGCGAGATAGACTTCGTCACCTCCGATCACGCGCCCTGGCCCCGCAGCAACAAGAGCGCGGAGAACATCTTTGACAACGCTTCCGGCCTCCCCGGCGTCGAGCACCTGCTGCCGCTGTTCTTCAACAGTGCAGTGGTCGAGCGGGGGTTGCCCGTGACCATGGTGGCGGAACTGCTGTCCGCGGCACCGGCAAGGCGCTACGGACTTCACCCGCGCAAGGGCTCGCTCTTCGTGGGCGCCGACGCCGACCTGGCGATCCTGGATCCGACCCTTAGCTGGACAATTGACGCGGCAAGCAGCCAGTCAGTTGCCGACTGGAGTCCGTTCGACGGAATGACGATCACGGGAAGGGTGGTGAGCACATTCGTAAGGGGGCAGCATGTCTGGGACGGCAGCAACGTGCTGACCGAAGCGGGCAGCGGCCGGTTCATCTCGCCTAACTGGCACTGAAGACCAATTCCGAACTGGAGGAACACATGAAACGCTTCACCACCACACTCGCAACTCTGCTCTTCGTGCTCGGCGCTGCCATGGCGCAGGACCGCGGCACACTGCAGGTAGCCACCGACGTCGGTTTCTCCCCGTTTGCCTTCACCACCCCCAGCGGTGAACTGACCGGATTCTCGATCGACCTGATCAATGAGCTGTACCCGCGGCTTGGCTACAGCGACGTTGAGATCGTGGATGTGAACTTCGGCTCGATCTTCGCCGGCCTCTACGGTGAGCGCTACGACTTCATCCTCGGCATGGTCACCGTGACCGAGGAGCGCGCCCAGGAGATGCTCTTCTCCGAACCGTACCTGCCCACAGGACTGAGTCTGCTGGCCAGCTCCAACGTGGAAGTGCTTACCGGGTTCCAGGACCTGGAAGGCAAGGCAGTCGCCGTGAACAGCGGCAGCATCTCTGACACCTGGGCCACAGACAACGCCGAGACCTATGGCTACAC
>CAZBBU010000144.1:0-4832 GCA_964489965.1 uncultured bacterium | reverse complement strand
AGCAGGGCGAGTTCGCTCTCAAGGCCGGTGCTGGCGTTTCGTGCTGCCATGCCCATCAGTTCAAGCTTGTCACCGCGTTTGGGCACGCGCAGCTCCACCTTGCGTCCGGCGCGTTCGCTGAGCAGGCCGGCCCAGAGCGGGAGTTTCAGGTCACTCGGGGGCAGCAGGACCAGCGGCGGGATCGACATCGCGGAGCCGTAGAACTCGGCCATGAAGCGCTCGATGATCTCGCCGGAGGTGGCGTCAGCGGCGTTGGTCAGGAACCTGCGGTCGTGACCGACCACGTGGCCGCGTCGCATCTGCAGCAGTTGCACGGCGGCATAGTTGCCGGCCTGCGCCACACCGAGGAAGTCCAGGTTCTCGTCCCTGGTGCGGTTCACGTCACTGTCAAAGCCGGTGAGACGGGCGAGGGCGTCCTTCCGGTCGCGGTAGACGCCGGCCAATTCGAAGTCCTGGCGGGCGGCGGCCCGACGCATCTCCTCATCAAGGTGCCGGGCGGTCTCCTCCACCTTGCCGTCCAGGAAGTCACGGACCTGCTGCACCACCGCGCCGTACTCCTCTTTGGTGGTGGCGCCGATGCACGGTGCCAGGCAGCGACCCATGTGGTAGCGGAGGCAGGGGCGGCTGCGGGTGCGCATCGGGATGCCGCTGTTCTGCCGCAGCGGGAAGATGGCGCTGATGAGTTCCTGCACCCGGCGCACCACGCCGGCGCTGGGGTAAGGACCGAAGTAGGTGCCGCCGTCGTTCACCACCCGGCGGGTGAAGATGAGCATCGGGAAGTCTTCGTTGGTCAGCTTCAGGTAGGGGTAGCTCTTGTCGTCCTTGAGCAGGACGTTGAAGTGCGGCTTGTGCTGCTTGATCAGGTTCGATTCGAGCAGCAGTGCCTCGACTTCGCTGGTCGTGACGATGAAGTCGAGTCTGCTGGCATTTGCGGTCAGCAGCCTCGCCTTGGCCTCTGCGCCCGCTCCGAAGTACGAGCTGACCCGGCTGCGCAGGTCCACGGCCTTGCCGACGTACAGCACCTTGCCGTCGGGTCCGTGGAAAAGGTAGCAGCCCGGCTGCCGGGGCAGCACGGGCAGGTCGTTCAGTGTCACGCCTTCAGCTTATCCAGGGCGCGGCGGGACGTCCGTCGTTCAGCGCATCTCGAGCATGAGACGTTCCGGCTGCTCCAGCAGCGCGATCAGCTCGTTGGTGAAGGCGGCGGCCTCGGCGCCGTCGATCAGGCGGTGGTCGAATGACAGGCTCAGGTAGAGCATGTCAGCCGGGACGATCGAATCGTCCGGCATTACCTTGGGCCGGCGCCTGATGGAATGGACACCCAGGATGGCGGCTTCAGGCACGTTGATGATAGGGAAGGAGAAGAGCCCACCCACGGAGCCGATGTTGGTGATGGAGAAGCTGCCACCCGTCATCTCCTCGGCCGTGAGCCTGCGGTTCCTGGCCCGCTCGGCCAGGTCCTGGATTCTCAGCGCCAGTTCCGTGATGTCCAGCTGGTCCACGTCACGGATGACGGGCACCACCAGGCCCTGCTCGGTGGACACGGCCATGCTCAGGTTCCAGTAGTCCTTGTGCACGATCTCGCCGGCGGCTTCGTCGAGGCTGGTGTTCAGCTCGGGATGGCGTTTCAGCGCCGCCACAACCGCCTTCATGATGAAGGGCAGGTAGCTGAGCCTGGCGCCCCTGGCTTCCACGTGCGGCTTGAGCCTGGCGCGCAACCTGACGAGTTCACTGACGTCAGCTTCATCCACCTGCAGTGCCCGCACGGTGTGCAGGTGGCTGGCCACCATCTGTTCGGAGGTCAGGCGCCTGATTCCCCTGAGCTTCTCGCGGCGCTCACGATCGGCGTAGCCTTCCGGAGTGCGGTACTGCACGGGTTGCGGCAGACCGGAGGTGCTGGCCGCGGGGCTGCCGGCGGCCTGCACGTCACTGACGCGGACGCGGCCGCTGGGGCCACTGCCGTGCAACTGTTCGATGTCGATGCCGAGCTCCCGGGCCAGTTTTCGGGCGGCCGGTACCGCCAGTACGCGACCGAACGGTCCGCGCGCTCCCGCCGGGGCGGCCTGCTGCCTGGTGTCACTCGCCTTGCGCACCTGAAACACTTCCTGCCCGGGCGCGTCTTCGGTCGGTTTGAACAGGTTGGTCGAGGAGTCGTCCTCCGCCTCGGCGACGGGCTCTGCGCTGGCTCCCGGCGCGCCGCTTTCGTCGATGAGTGCCAGTACTGCACCCACCTCCTTCACGTCACCTTCGGCAGCGAGTTGTTTGCTGAGGACACCGGCGACGGTGCTGGACAGCTCCACGGTCGCCTTGTCACTCATCACCTCGACCAGAGGCTGATCCACGGCGACGGTCTCGCCTTCCTGCACCAGCCAGGCCACGACTTCGCCTTCGACCACTGATTCTGCCAGTTTGGGCAGCTTGAATTCGGTTGCCACGTGATACCTCTAGTAATCCAGTGCACGCTGCACGGCGTGGAGTATGCGCCGGGGACCTGGCAGGTACTCACGGTCCTGGGCGTACGGGTAGGGGATGTCAAAGCCGGTCACGCGCAGTGGCGGGGCCAGCAGGCTGTCCAGTACTTCCTCAGCGATGGTGGCGGCGACCTCAGCCATGAAGCCGGCCGTGTGGGTCTCCTCGCTGACCAGCACCACCCGGCCGACCCGGGCCACCTGTTCCAGCACGGTGGTCTGGTCCCAGGGCAGCAGTGAGCGAAGGTCTATCACGGTGGCGCTTATGCCCTGTTCGGTCAGCTGCTCGTGTGCCTTCATCGTCTCGGCCATGCTGGCGCCGTAGGAGATGAGCACAACGTCATCACCTTCAGCACGCAGGCTGGCCTTGCCGAAGTCGATGAGGGCGTCATCACCCGACGGCACTTCCTGGCGTCCCGCGCGGTAGAGGCGCTTGGGCTCCATGAACACCACCGGGTCCTCGTCCAGGATGGCGGTGCGGAGCAGGCCGCGGGCGTCCAGCGGCGTCGACGGGTAGACGACCTTGAGCCCGGGGGTATGCACGAAGTAGGCCTCGGGGTTCTGTGAGTGGTGCTGTCCACCGGCGACGCCGCCACCGGCAGGCATGCGCACCACCATCGGGGCATTGAACTGGCCGCCGGAGCGGTAGCGCAGCTTGGCGGCCTGTGACACCAGCTGGTCGAAACCGGGGAACACGTAATCGGAGAACTGGATCTCCGCCACGGGCCGAAGTCCGTGAACGGCCATGCCTACCGCGGCGCCGATGATGGCGGCTTCCGACAGTGGCGTGTCGATCACGCGATCGGGTCCGTACTTGTCGAACAGGTTCTCGGTGGCCAGGAACACGCCGCCACGCTTGCCCACGTCCTGCCCGAGCACGACGATGTTCGGGTCGCGGGCCATCTCCTCATCGAGCGTTCGCGCGATGGTCTGCACGTAAGTCTGTTGTGCCATCAGTCGTTCAGTTTCTGCCATTCGGCTTTTTGGCGTGCGAGGTGCGGCAGCATCTCCTCGGTGACGTCGTCGAACATCCACTCGAGTTTGGCCCTGCCGGCCTCACGGTTCACCTGAATCGCCGCACTGATCTCCGCGTCGATCTCTTCGCGCATGCTCTTCTCCTCCGCCTCTGTCCAGAGCTTGCGCTTCTTCAGGAAACGGCGGTAGCGGTCGAGCGGGTCACGCTTGCGCCAGGCTTCAACTTCCTCACGCGGGCGGTACACGGAATCGTCATCGTCGGAACTGTGTGCGCCGAAGCGGTAAACCTGCAGCTCGACCAGCGAGGGGCCGAAGCCATCGCGGGCGCGCTTGACGGCTTCCTGCATCACGAAGAAGGAGGCCAGGACGTCCATGCCGTCCACCAGGTAGCCGGGCATGCCGTAGGCATGGGCTTTCATGGCGATGTTCTCACTGGCCGTCTGGTGGTGGTAGTCAGCCGAGATGGCGTAGCGGTTGTTCTGGCACACGAAGACCGCCGGTGCTCCCTGCACGCCGGCGAAGTTGATGCCCGCGTGGAAGTCGCCCTCGCTGGTGGCGCCGTCACCGAAGGTGTTGATGACGATCTGCCCGGTGCCCTTGATCTTCATGCTGATGGCAGCTCCTGTGGCAGGCGCGACGTGTGACGCGATGGGCGAGGCGACCGTGAACGCATTGAGTCTCCGCGAGCCCGGGTGGGCCGGCATCTGGCGCCCACGTGTCGGGTCCAGGGTGCTGGCCATCATCTGCGCCAGGTACTCCTCGATGCTGACGCCGATGGCGATCATCAGGGCGGTGTCTCGGTAGTAGGGAAAGATCCAGTCGAATCCGGGCTTGAACGCGTGTGCGATGCCGATCTGGGCGGCTTCGTGGCCGCTGCTTGGGGCAGTGAAGCTGGTGGCGCCCTGAAAGCGCAGTTTTACCAGGCGCTCATCTAGAAGACGCCCCCTGAGCATGTCGTAGTAAAAGCGGCGCAGCAGGTCGTCTCCGAGGTTCAACTCGAACTGTCCGGTCCACTCACCGCTTTCTGACACCAGTGCTATCGGCTTGTCGCTGAACGGCTGGAAACTGGGTGCTTCCTTGATCATTCAGGACCTCCTGTCGTGTTCGGCCATGAAGCGCCATCCCCGCCTCCGGGGCGTCGGATGCCGCCTGCTGACCGTTGACTCGCCACTATTTTAGCACCCCGGCAGAAACGGCTGAGTAAGCGGAGTCCTTGTGAAAGTAAACAGGTACACAGCCTGGCGGTTACAACGCTTGCTGCCCCCAGGCCGTGGCGTCGCGGCACGTGGGGCACGACACGGGCGTAGAATGGTCGGCCATGGACTTTGACTTCCCCACCTACGGGTCGGTGAGCGCCATCTGGTCGTTGCTGGTGGCGGCACTGCTGGGCTT
>CAZBBU010000143.1:0-4890 GCA_964489965.1 uncultured bacterium | reverse complement strand
CAACCTGCTCACGGGTGATGATCAGTGGCGGCAGCAGTCGCACCACGTCACTGCCGGCGTTGATGGCCAGCACGCCCAGCCGGCTCATCGCGGCAAGGACCGGTCCCGCCGGTCTGTTGAGTTCAACGCCGATGAGAAGTCCCCTGCCCCGGATCCTCTGCACGGCATCCGAGCCCAGTGCCTCAAGTTGCGCGCGGAAGTAGTTGCCCGTCTCGTGCACTTGCCTGAGCAGACCTGACTCCCGGATCTCCTGCAGCACAGCCAGGCCGGCCGCGCAGGCCAGCGGGCTGCCGCCGAAGGTGGTGCCGTGCCCTCCCTTGGGCATCGCCGCAGCCACCTCCTCGGTCATCAGGAGTGCACCGATGGGCACGCCACCGGCCAGACCCTTGGCCAGCGTAACCATGTCCGGTTCGATCCCGGCCGCCTCGCTGGCCAGGAACTGGCCGGTGCGGCCCACCCCGGTCTGGATCTCATCCATGATCAGGAGCGCGCCGCGCTCGCGGGTGATGCGGCGGGCGGCCTGCAGGAACTCGCTGCTGGCTTCCCTGATGCCACCCTCACCCTGGATCGGCTCCAGCAGCACCGCGGCCGTCTGGTCGGTGACGGCAGCATCCAGTTCTTCGATGTTGTTGTACTCGATGTATCTGGTTGGCGTACCGAGCGGCTGGAAGGGCTCGCGGTACTTGGGCTCCCAGGTCAGTGAGAGCACGCCGAGGGTCCTGCCGGCGAAGCCCCTCCTGGCCGACACGAACTCCTGTCTGCCCGTGGCAGCACGGGCCCACTTCAGTGCCGCCTCGTTGACCTCCGAGCCTGAGTTGGCCATGAAAGCCCGCGTCAGTCCCGGTCCCACGACGCTGAACAGTTCTTCGAGGAACTCCGTGCGGGTGTCGTTGCCGAGGCTCTGGGAGCAGATGATAAGGCGTCCCGCCTGCTCTGCTATCGCCTTGACCAGTCTTGGATGGGCATGCCCCAGGCTCGCCACCGCGATTCCAGCCATGCAGTCGTAGTACCGCTTGCCGTTGGCATCGAAGATGAAGATCCCTTCGCCGCGCACAAACGCCGTGTCCGGTTGCCACAGCCCGCTGTTGTGGCGCGCCTCGCGTTCCACCAGCGATTGATTACGGTCCTGCGCTACTGCTGCCTCACCATCCGTCATGGGTCGCCTGCCTCCTCTGGCCGTCACACTGCACACCTGCAAGGACGTGGGCACATTATCACCATGACCCCTGCCCGTCCCGCAAGGCACATACGGGCCAGGCTGACAGTCACGGTCCGGCGGGGCAGTTAACCTTCCAAACGAGAGGTGCGGCTGGTGACGGAAATCGACAACGGGACTGAGAGCGCTGGCGGACTTAACGTCGCCCTGATCAGCATCCATGGGCTGATCAGGCCACACGACCTGGAACTGGGGCGCAACGCGGATACCGGCGGGCAGACGAAGTACGTGGTTCAGCTGGCACGGGCGCTTACCGGCTGCGAGGGCATAGCAAGCGTCAAGCTGTTCACGAGGCTGATCGAGGACGCTGAATTCGACGATGAGTACGCCCTCCCGCTCCAGGAACTCGGGAACGGTGCCGAACTCGTGCGCCTGCCTGCCGGTCCGCAGGGCTACGTGCGCAAGGAGGAACTCTACCCGCATCTGGCCGAGTACACGTCGAACTTCCTCGCCTGGTGCCGCGACAACGACTGGCGTCCCGGCATCATTCACGGCCACTACGCGGACGCGGCCCGTGTGGCGCAGGCGGTCGCTGATGAACTCGGGGTACCGTTCCTGTTCACCGGTCACTCCCTGGGCCGCAACAAACGCAAGGTGCTGCTCGCAGCAGGCGAGGACGAACAGCAGATCGAGGAACGCTACCGCTTCAGCGAACGCATAGCCATAGAAGAGGCGGCGCTGGCTGCCGCCGACCAGGTGGTGGCGTCAACCAACTTCGAGATCGAGACCGGCTACGACATGTACGAGGCAGCCGGGCAGGCCGAGTTCCGCGTTCGCGCACCGGGGATCAACCTTGACGAGTTCTACCCGTACTACTACGACGACGAGCCCGGCCACGCGCGAAGCGAAGAGCAGATGCAGGCGGCCCAGCGCATGCGCCAGGAGATCGGCCGCTTCCTCGGTCAACCGGAGAAGCCGATGATCCTGGCCATAAGCAGGCCGGACCGACGCAAGAACATCGCCGGTCTGGTCGAGGCTTACGGCAGGTCCCGCGAGCTGCGTGAACTGGCCAACCTTGTAGTGTTCGCCGGGGTGCGCAGGGACATCGAGCAGATGGATGACAACGAACGCGAGGTGCTGACCGATCTGCTGCTGCAGATGGACCGGCTGGACTTGTACGGCCGCCTGGCACTGCCGAAGAAGCACGACCCGGCCACGGACATACCGGAGCTGTACCGCATGGCTGCGCGCCAGCGCGGTGTATTCGTGAACCCGGCACTGGTGGAGAACTTCGGCCTGACCCTGATCGAGGCGGCTTCCTGCGGACTGCCGATAGTCTCAACGGGCTTCGGTGGGCCCAGTGACATCGTGGCTAACTGCAACAACGGCATCCTGGTCGACTCGAGTGACGAGAAGCAGATTCAGGGGGCCATCTCCCGTATCCTCACCCGCCCGGAACTGTGGCAGGAGTACTCGGAGAACGGCATCAACGGTGTCAGACAGCACTACGTGTGGAGTAACCATTGCAGCCTGTACACCGAGGCCGCGAAGCGCCATGCGTGAATGGTGGCTGTTCAGTGACATCGATGGCACGCTTACAGGTGATGCTGCTGCCCTGGACGAACTGAGGTCGCGCCTTGAAGCAGACGCTGACCGGGTGGGTTTCGCGGTGGCCAGCGGGCGTTCGCAGGAGCTGGTGGCCGCCGCCGTCGAGGAGTTCGGACTGCCTGAGCCTGAGGTGGCGATCTGCAGCGTGGGCAGCCGGATTCAGGGCCCGGGCTTCAGCAGTGGCAGCGGCCCGGACGACTGGCCTGGCCTGCTGGCCGCGGATTGGGATGCCGCACGCCTGCAGGAACTCCTTGTCGGGGTGGAGGGCCTGGAGCTGCAGGAAGCTGCTGGCCAGGACACGTACAAGCTCTCATACCTGGCAGATGCCGACACTGCCGCCCGGGTGCAGGAACGCCTTCCCGGTCTGCAGCTGATCCATTCGGCGGGCAAGTACCTGGATGTGCTGCCCGGCGGTGTCTCCAAGGGCTCGGCCGTACGTTTCGCGGCCCGCAAGCTCGGAGTCCCGCTGGACCGGGTCGTGGTGGCTGGCGACAGCGGTAATGACCGTGACATGCTCCTGTGCGGCGCCAGGGCGATCCTGGTGGCCAATCACAGCAGCGAAGCCGCGGACCTGGCAGGTCATCCCCGCGTCTTCAGTGCGAGCCGGGCTCACGCCGGCGGCATCATCGAAGGAATGGTGCACCACGGTGTCTGGTCCGGTTAACCTGCAGCTGACATGAGTAACGCCGAAAGCACATTGGAACTGCGGGTCCGCTTTGCGGAGACCGACCAGATGGGAGTGGTGCACCACAGCGCCTGGATAGTCTGGCTGGAGGCGGCGCGCGTCGAGTGGTTGCGGGATCGAGGACTCTCCTACCGCGAGCTCGAGGACTCGGGCATCTCGCTGGCCGTGAGCGAGGTGCAGGTGCGCTACCGGGCCGCAGCCCGCTTCGACGACGTGCTGCGGGTGGTGGCGCGACTCGAGGAGAGCAGGAGCCGCCGCTTCGTATTCTCGTACAGTGTACATAGAGCGTCCGATGGGCAGCTGCTGGCGGAGGCCAGCACGCGTCACGTTCCCACCGACAGGAATGGCCGGGCTGTCAGGATGCCCGAGAGCTGGCTCCGGCAACTCGCTGCCTGAGTTTGGTCAGGTTACTGACCCTGGCCTGCCTGCGCAGGTAGTACGGTAGAGAGCAAATCGGCCGGTCCGGCGGTGACAGCCATGGACGGCAGCGCAGGAGCAATCAATGGGAACTGAAGGCGGCAACAGCAGGCAGGGTAACTTGGGCACCAAGATCCGGGCGCAGGCCCTGACGTATGACGATGTGCTCCTGGTGCCGCGGCGTTCCGCGGTACTGCCGCGTGACGCCGACCTGAGCAGTTCACTGACAGCAGCCATCACCCTGAACCTGCCGGTGATGAGTGCCGCCATGGATACGGTCACCGAGACACGCATGGCTGTCGCCATGGCGCGCAACGGTGGCATAGGCGTGATCCACAAGAAGATGGGCGTGGCCGAGCAGGCCGCGATGGTGCGCAAGGTCAAACGCTCCGAGTCCGGCATGATCACCGATCCGATCACGCTGGAGCGGGGCTCACTGGTGGAAGATGCGGAACGGCTGATGAGCGAGTACCGTATAAGCGGTGTGCCCATCGTGGACTCTGGAGGCAAGCTTGCCGGCATCCTCACCAACCGCGACCTGCGCTTCGTGGATGACCACAGCCAGCCGGTCGATTCACTGATGACCAGCAAGGACCTGGTGACGGTGCCTGCCGGCACCACGCTGGAACAGGCCCGCGAGATCCTCAGCCGTCACAAGATCGAGAAGCTGCCGGTCGTGGACGAGGACTTCCGGCTCATCGGGCTGATCACCATCAAGGACATCATGAAGAAGATCGCCTACCCGGACGCCGCCAAGGATTCGCATGGCCGGCTGTTGGTCGCGGCGGCGCTGGGCGTGTCAAGCGACCTCGAGGAACGGGCGGCTGCGCTCGTCGAGGCCGGCGCTGACGCACTGGTGCTGGACAGCGCCCACGGTCACTCCGAGGGCATCATCGACGCGCTCACCTGGCTCAAGTCGACGTATGAGGTGCAGGTTATCGCAGGCAACATCGCCACCGGTGAAGCTGCTCTTGACCTGGCCGCGGCCGGTGCGGACGCGGTGAAGGTCGGCATCGGGCCCGGC
>CAZBBU010000142.1:0-4938 GCA_964489965.1 uncultured bacterium | reverse complement strand
TCTGCAGCTGTGCACGCAGCGTGCTGAGTTCCTCCTCATCTGCTTCAAGGTCGGATACGCCGGTGTCGAGCTCGTCCCGGAGTGCAGCCGCCTGCTCCTCCGCGGTGGACACAACCGCCTCGGAGGCAGCAAGCTGCTCTTCAAGACTGGCGACGAGTTCGACCTGCCGTGCCAGTTCCTCCTCGGCAGCAGCAACCTGCTGGTCGCGTTCTTCGAGCTGTCTGGTCAGTTCTTCCTCAGTCGCGGCGGCCTGCTGCTCGCGTTGCTGCAGCTGCTCCTCGAGCTCCTCGACCTGACCGGCCAGCAGCAGGGCAGAGTCACCCGTCTGACTGGCTGCGGCAACCACCTGACTGGTCAGTTCCTGAACCTGCCCTTCCAGTTCCTGATTGCGGGCTGTCAGGTCTTCGATCACCTGTTCAAGGCCCGGGTCAGCCGCCTCCTGATCCGGATCCAGGAGTGGGGTCGCGGCCATTGCGGCTTCCTGGGCAGCGTCGAGTTCCGTGCGGGCCGCCAGCAGCTGTTCATTCAGTTCTTCGCGTTCCTGTTCGGCTGCGGCGAGTGCCTGCTGGTGCTGCTCTTCGGCCTCGGCGAGCTGCGCTTCAAGCTCGGCGTGGGCAGCGGTCAGCTCCTCGTGCTCGGCAGCCAGGCTGCTGAGTGATTCGTTCCGGTCGAGGCTCTCGGCCAGTTCGCTTTCCAGCCGTGCCAGTTCCGCCCGGCTGGCCTCCAGCTGGCCGCGTGCTTCCTCGAGTTCGGCCAGCCGATCCTGCGCTTCCGTTTCGAGTTGCTCCAGGCGCCCGGTAAGTTCATCGACACTGGCGACCCGTGTTTCCAGGTCCGCCTCGAGTTCACCGGCTGCAGTGCGACTGGCTTCCAGTTCGTCACCCAAACTGGTCACCTGGCCCTGCAGGTTTGTCACTTCTGCTTCCAGGTCACGTTCGCGTTGGCTGGGGCCGCAGGCGGCCAGCAGTATCGTGAGGGAGAGCAGGACTGCGAGTGTTCCGGTCAATCTCAATGGACAACCTCCACGGTCAGAATGGTATTCAGCAAGTACGGCAATCCAGATGCGCAAAGTCTACCATTCACCCCGGTTGACCGGTCCTGTACCAAGGTCAGTCGCAGCCGCAAGCTGCCGTGCCTGTTCCCACGCCAGGCGGTACAGCTGTTCGGTGCCGAGTACCGAACCTTCACGCTGCAGGCTGTCGAGGTGAGCTGGCTCCAGCTCACCTTCGGCCGCCTCGCTGACCTCCTCCAGCAGACCGGGTTGGTACCACTCGAGCTCCGCCATGGCGGGGTTGCGTCGCAGAGCCCCCAGCAGTACGGCTGCCGGTTCGTGCCGCCCGGAGCGTTGCAGTGCTGCCGCCAGCATCAAGGTTGCCTGCAGCTGGCGACCGAGCAGTCCCAGCTTCCAGCTGTCCGCCAGCACTTCCAGCAGCACGCCGCTGGCCTGTACGGGGTCGCCCGCTTCCAGGTGATCATTCGCCTCGTTTACGAGCGCGGATATCACGCCTCTGGTGTCACCGATCTGCCGTTTGAGCGCGGTGCTGGCCTCCACGTGGCGCCTGCCCTGTTCGCGGTGTCCCATCTTCTGGTAGAGCACACCGAGGTTGTGAAGCGCGTAGGCCTCACCCTGTGTTTCACCGAGTTCGCGCTTCTGTTGCAGGCTGAGCTTGAAGAGTTCTTCGGCCTCGCTGTCACGGTCCAGCCGGGAAAGTGTGACGGCGAGGCTGTTCAGGCTGGCGGACTCGCCGGCCAGGAAGCCCTCTTCCCGGTACAGTTCGATGGCCTGCCGGAACTTGTTCGCGGCTTCTTCGAGCCTGTCCAGCCGGTCGAGCCTGTAGCCCATTGAGTGGATGACGTCCGCTTGCAGTACCTTGTCACCGGCTTCCTCGGCCAGCGTCAGGGCGCGTGAGTACAGCCCGGCCACGTCCTCATGGCTGTCCAGCTCCTGCACCAGCGTACCGGCGCGGTGCAACCCTCGGGCCAGCTGTGGGCTTTCTGCAGCTGAAGGCAGCCGCGTCAGCGCCAGCAGCAGATCGGCGCCCTGTCGGTAGGGGCCCCGGATCCACCAGAACGCCTGCAGACTGGTGGCGATGGCCAGGCCCAGGGTGGGCTGGTTGCTTGTCAGGCACCAGTCGATGGCCGCCAGAAAGTCATCCCGTTCCGTGTTGATGCGATCCAACCACTCGCGTTGACCCGGTCCGCGCAGGGCCGTTTCCGCGTTGGCCGCGACTTCGGCCAGGTAGCGGGCATGTGCGTCGCGCATTGGCGCGGCGTCTTCAAGCTTGGCCAGAGCGAACTGCCTGGTGGGCTGGTGCAGCTCGAACCTGCCGCCAGCAACCCTCCTGAGCAGTGACTTGTTCACGAGTGACAGCAGCACCGGCAGTTCCGCACCCGCCACGCGCTCTGCGGCACGGCGGCTGAATCGCCCCCGGAAGACGGCCAGCCCGGTGAGTGCCGCCTGTTCCTCGGCGTCAAGCAGCCGCCAGGAGTACTCGAAGGCAGCCTGCAGGCTGCGCTGCCGCGCTGGCAGTTCGCTGCCACCGGCAGCCTGCAGGAGGCCCAGGTTGCTTTCAAGTTCAGCGGCAAGTTCATCAAGGGGCAGCAGCCGCAGCCAGGGAACGGCCAGTTCGATACCCAGGGGCAATCCGTCCAGCAGCCTGAGTATGTCCAGGAGGTGACCACGGTCAGCAGCCTGAAGCTGCAGGCCCGGATGCAGACGCCGGGCACTGCGCAGGAACATCTGTACCGCGCCGTAATCCTGGAACTGCGGGTCGTCCGCGGTTGCGGGGAGGGCCAGACCTTCCAGTTCCAGCAGGATCTCACCGCTCAGGCCCAGTGCCTCGCGCGAGGTAACAAGAGTCTTGAGCAGCGGGGCCCGCTGCAACAGTCTGCCGAGCAGGGGAGCGGCCGGCAGCACGTGCTCGAAGTTGTCAACCAGCAGGAGTACGCTGCGGTCGCGTAGGTAATCCAGCAACTGTGCTTCCGGCTCGGCGTTGCCGCCCAGACTCAGGCCCAGGGCCGAAGCGACCTGCAGGTAAAGGTTGGTGCCGTCTGCAAGCGAGGCCAGCGGCACCAGTACCGCCTGATCGAACTGTTCCGCAAGGGTCTGGCCGGCCTGCAGTGCCAGGCGTGTCTTGCCGATCCCTCCCGGACCAACTATGGTGACCAGCCGCACTTCATCTTTCTGCAACTCGCCGGACAATTGGGCCAGCTCCAGTTCCCGGGCTACGAAGCTGCTGAGTTGCGCCGGCGCCCCCAGCAGGCCACCACCCGCCGACCGTTCACGGGGGCTGGCCGCTGCCTGCAGTTGCTCAGCCAGATCCTGGGTGTCCTGCAGTGGTTCCATGCCCAGTTCCCGTTGCAGCAGGGCACTGAACTCCCGGTAGGCGGCCAGGGCCTGACTGCGTTGTCCGGCAAGGCCGGCAGCCCGCAGGTACTCCTGGAGCACGGTCTCTGCCAGCGGGTCCTGCTGCAGCACTGCCTTGAGCAGGCCCGCGGCCTCCTGATGATTCTCCTGTGCCTGCAGCTCAGCAGCGCGATTGCTGGCGGCTTCAGTCCAGGTTGCCAGCAGGTTCTCACGCTCAGCTGCCAGCCAGTCACTCCAGCCCGCATTGTCCGGACCAGTCATCGTGCCCAGGAACTGGCCCTTGTAGGTCTCGGACGCGGTACTCCAGTCACCTGCGGCCAGCGCATGCTGGAGCAGGGCCAGGTCACTGCTGCCGGCGAAACGGAGCCGGCTGGGTTCGGCTTCGATGAAGCGGTGCCACGGCAGCTTGCGGCTGCGGTAGAGAAGCTGGCTCAGGTTGTGGCGGGCGCTCGACTCGGTCTCGTCAGGCCAGAACATGGCCGCGGTCTCGCCGCGGTCAACCCAGCCGTCACGGCTGGCCAGCCAGGCCAGCAGGAACGTGGGCAGCTCGGCGCGCAGCATGACGCGTCCGTTAGCGTCATTGAACGCTGGAGGTCCGAGGAGCTCGAGGTAGGGCATGTTCCCTCGATGATAGGCGAGTGGCTGGCGGCCGACCGTGAGTGTATTCTCTCAGGCTAATGCTGGTTGCGGTAATGGCGGTGCAGCACTGCCGGATCAATCACAAAGTCAGGTGGGTTCGAGCGTGCACGACGCCATGGCTCTTCCTGGATGAGCGCCTCGCTCAGCCGGAAGTGACTGCGCTGGCCGTAGAACTTGACCATGCCTGACAGTGTGCGCCGGGCGCTCTCTGTCAGCCTGGTGTCACGTCCCTTGCGCACGTCACGGGGGGTGACTTCGAATTTTCCGTGCAGAAGCTCGTCCAGCACGGGAATCCTGATGCCGTCTTCCACTGCCACGATCGGCTCGGGGAAGAGCAGTTCACCGTCCCACACCAGATGCCAGGCCTGGCCGAAGTAGAGAAGATCCTGGATCTTCAGCCATGACATCGGTATGGGAACCTGTACCAGGAATGCGGCGGCGTCCAGCACGCTGCTGCTCACCGTTTCTGCGTCCGGTCGGAGTTTCTCGGGCGGCAGCACGCGGATGCGACGCCGGCTTCCCGACTGGATTCGTGCGTGACGTTCCTTCAGCTGACCCGAACTCTGGCCTGCCGTCAGGTCAGGTTTCAACCCGTCTGTAATCAGTGAAATATCGTCAGCTGCCATAGTCGCCCCCCGAAAACGCAATCCTGAATTCGTAACCCAGGCATATTTTGTTCACTGATATTACCATCAATTGTTGTCAGGATGGCGCGAAAGCTACATTTGCCCCCGTGTTCTGGTCAATACCAGTCAACAGTGTGGCTTTTCAGCCTGGGCCCGTCGTAGTCGAATCTGGCGGAGAAGAATTCCCGCCGGGAAAGCCAGGGGAGGAAAACCCGGTCGCCTTCCCACAGGTTGAGGTCCAGCAACTCGCTGTCCTGAACCCAGATCAGGTCACCTTCCGGCGAGTCGATCAGCTCGCCTGAAAAC
>CAZBBU010000141.1:0-4978 GCA_964489965.1 uncultured bacterium | reverse complement strand
ACCGTTCAGAATTCGCCTGAATGCAGCGCTCTACGGAGTGGAGTCGGCAACTGCCGGGGCGCTCCGCGGCTTGCTATAGTCGTTTCATGCTGGAACCGTCCCTTGACCTTTACGGGCAGACGTTTGACCAGGTTGACCACCTGCTCAAGGAACTGATTTCCCGGAGCCAGGCGCGTTACGCCATGATCATCGATCTCAAGGGGTTCGTACTGATGCACGCGCGGGCCCTGTGGGCACCCACTCCCCCGTCGCTGGATTCACTGGCCACACTCATCGCCTCCAATTACTCCGCCAATACCGCCATCGCCAACCTGTTCGGCGAAAGCGGCTTCAAGGAGATGGTGCAGCAAGGTGACCAGGTGGGCACATATATAGAGGAGCTTGGCGAGAAGGCGCTTCTGGTGAGCATCTTCGACAACCGGGCAGCTCTGGGCAAGATCAAGCTGTTCACACGCAAGGCTGCGGAAGACATCAAGATGGTGCTTGACTCAAACAGTGACAACGCTCCTGCCTTCAGCTTCGGTGATGACTGGTCGAGTGACACTGACGCCCTCCTTGACGGTTTCTTTGGTGACAAGAACAACTCATGAGCACAATCAATTTCAGCGCACGTGAGATCAACTTCAAGATCGTCTACTACGGGCCGGGCCTGAGCGGCAAGACCACCAACCTCAAACAGATATATGACCGGGTTCCTGGTGAGTCCAAGGGAGACATGGTCAGTCTCGCCACCGAGGACGAGCGCACCCTGTTCTTCGACTTCCTGCCGCTGGATCTCGGCAAGGTCAACGGTTTCTCAACCCGTTTCCACCTCTACACCGTTCCGGGACAGGTGTTCTATAACACCAGCCGCAAGATAATCCTGCGCGGAGTTGACGGAATCGTGTTCGTCGCCGATTCCGCACCCAACCGGTTGCGTGCCAATGCGGAATCCCTCAGGAACCTGCGCGAGAACCTGGCGGAGCACAACCTGGACCTGAAGGACATCCCCCACGTGGTGCAGATCAACAAGCGTGACCTGCCCGAGGCGCTGCCGGTTGACATGATCCGGATGGTGCTGGACCCGCAGGGCCAGGTGCCCGTCTTCGAGGCGGTCGCCTCCAGGTTCGAAGGCGTGTTTGAACCACTCCGTGCGGTGTCCGCAATGGTGCTGGAGAAGCTCGCGCAGCGAACCTGATCCACAGCCTCGCGTGATACCTTGGCAGCATGAAGAAAACCCCGCTCCATGACGTGCACATCGGGCTTAACGCCCGCATGGCGGACTTTGCCGGCTGGGACATGCCCATCCAGTACCGTACCGGGATAAACGAGGAACACAACGCGGTCAGGAGCGCCTGCGGCGTTTTTGACGTGAGTCACATGGGTCAGATTCGCGTTAAGGGAAGTGGCGCCACCGAGTTCCTGCGCTACGTCGCCCTGAACGACGCCTCGCGACTGCGCGTGGGACGCGCCCAGTACTCGATGCTCGCCAACAGTACAGGCGGCCTGATAGATGACATCTACGTATACCGTGACGGCGAGGAAGACTACATGCTCGTGTCCAACGCCTCGAATCACGACGCGGTGATGACCCACCTGCAGTCACAGGCAGCCAGCCATCAGGACGTGAGCGTCACGGACGAGAGCGACTCCTGGGCGGTGCTCGCCGTACAGGGCCCCAGGGCCACGGAACTCCTCTCCAGCCTGGCAGGGACCGACCTGGACACGGTCAGGAAGAACGCCACCACCAATCTCAGCCTGAACGGAACCGAGGCCCGGCTCACCCGTACCGGCTACACAGGTGAGGACGGCTTCGAGGTCTACGTGGACCCGAGCCGGGCGGTTGCAGTGTGGGAAGCCGTCACCGCCGCAGGCGCAGTACCCTGCGGGCTGGGTTCAAGGGACACGCTGCGGCTCGAAGCAGGCTTCCCACTGTTCGGCAACGAACTGGACGCAAACAGCAACCCGCTGTGCACACCCATGGCCTGGGTGGTCAAGGACAAGGACTTCTATGGCCGCCCGGAGCTCATGAACACGGAGTGCCGACGTCGCCTGGTGGGCCTGGAGCTGCTGCACCGCGGCATCCCGAGGCACGGCTACTCGATCCTGCAGGACGGGAACAAGGTCGGGGAGATCACCAGCGGAACAGTGTCCCCCTGGACCCGAAAGGCAATCGCCATGGGCTGGGTTGACGCGGCACTGGCCGAGCCGGGCACGCAGCTGGCCGTCGAGATACGCGGACAGCCAGTCGAGGCGGTCGTGGCGGAACTCCCGTTCGCGCGTAACTAGGTAGACTTGAGTGACTGGCCGGGGACACTCACCGGCAGCATTGAGCCAAGGGAGCGGACACGTATGGAATTGCCTGATGACATCAAGTACCTGAAGAGCCACGAATGGGTGCGGGAAGACGGTGACACCTATGTGGTGGGCATCACCGACTTCGCGCAGGACCAGCTTGGCGATGTCGTATTCGTTGAGCTGCCGTCCGCCGGTGACCGGGTGACCGAAGGCCAGGGCGTCGCGGTCGTCGAGTCGGTCAAGACCGCCAGTGACATCTACGCGCCATTCGACGGCGAGATCATGGAGGTCAACGCGGACCTGGACATGTCGCCTGAGCTCCTCAACTCGGAACCGTTCGCCGGCGGCTGGATGTTCAGGATCAAGCCTGACAGCACACCCAGCGGCAGCTCACTCCTGAGTGCGGACGAATACAGAAAGGCCATCGAGGAAGAGGCTTGAAGTACACGCCCCATACTGACGCCGACGTGGCCAGGGCACTGGACCGGATCGGCGTCAACAGTATTGATGACCTGTTCACGGACATACCCCAGGAACTGCTGGATCCAGCGATCGAGCTCGGCGCACCGCTGAACGAATTCGAGGTCATGAGCCACCTGCGTGAACTGGCTGCCCGCAACAAACCGGCCTCCGGCTTCATCGGCGGTGGTGTCCGCAAGCACTTCATGCCCAGCGTCACCAGCCACCTGGCCATGCAGAGCGAGTTCGTGACGGCCTACACTCCTTACCAGCCGGAAGTGGCCCAGGGCATCCTGCAGGCCACCTTCGAGTACCAGACCATGATCTCCGAGGTGACAGGCCTGCCCGTGTCCAACGCCAGCATGTACGACGGTGCCAGCGCCACTGCCGAAGCGGCGCTGCTGGCCGTCAGGCACACCGGCAGGCGCCACGTGAGCGTCAGCCGCAGCGTCGACCCCCAGACCCGGGAGGTGCTGGCCACCTACCTGCAGGCCATGGACATCGCCATCAGCACCATCGAGCTCGACGGCGTCATAACCGCCGACCAGGCGCTGCCCGACGGCACAGCCTGCCTGATAGTGCAGCAGCCCAACTGCCTCGGTTACATCGAGGACATGCCTTCACTGGCGGAGCGGACCCACGCGGCCGGCGGGCTGTTCATCACGGTGGCGGACCCGCTGAGCCTGGCGCTGCTTGAAGCACCCGGCAATTACGGTGCCGACGTGGCTGTTGGTGATGGCCAGACCATCGGCAATCCCCTGGCCTTCGGCGGACCGTCCTTCGGCTACATGGCCGTGAAACAGGAACTGATCAGGCAGTTACCCGGCCGGCTCGTGGGAGAAACCACGGATGCCGACGGGCGCCGTGCCTTCGTGCTCACGCTCCAGGCGCGCGAACAGCACATCAGGCGCAGCAAGGCCAAGTCCAACATCTGCTCCAACCACCAGCTGACCGCCATCATGGCCACCATCAACCTCGCCGTCCTCGGGCCGGAAGGGCTGAAGGACCTGGCCACGGCCAGTGTGGCAACCAGCCACGACCTGGCGAACCGGCTGACGGCAAAGGGCCTGAAACTGCTTTCTGAGGCGAGGTTCTTCAACGAGTTCGTACTGCAGACACGACGTGAGCCTGCGGAACTCAGGCGTGCCCTGTCCGACCGTGGCGTGCTGGCCGGAGTGCCGGTCTCTCCCGAGTACGGCCAGGGCCTCCTGCTCACCGCCACCGAACTGACCAGCGACGCCGAGCGTGACCAGCTGGCCAGCCTCATCGCCGAACTGGAGGACGCGGCATGAGCAGCGACTTCCCCACCATCTTCGAACGTTCCAGGGCCGGCCGCCGCGCAGCCTTCGTTCCCCAGGGGCCTCAGGCGGACCTGAGCGAGCTTCTTGGCGCAGCCAACCTTCGCAAGGAAGCCCCGCGCCTCCCGGAGGTAAGCGAGCTTGATGCCGTGCGGCACTACACGCAGCTGGCGCATCGCCAGTTCAGCATCGATGCGAACTTCTACCCCCTGGGCTCCTGCACCATGAAGTACAACCCCAAGCTGCACGAAGAAGCAGCGGCGCTCTTCAACGACCTGCACCCCAATCAGGATCCTTCCACCGCCCAGGGTGCGCTGGAGCTGCTCTATAACCTGCAGGAGGACCTATCGACCCTCACGGGCATGGACGCCTACAGCCTGCAACCTGCGGCAGGAGCGCACGCCGAGCTGGCGGGCCTGCTCATCATCCGCGCCTACCACGAGTCACGTGGCGAGAACGAGCAGCGGCGCGTGGTTATCGTTCCTGATGCCGCGCACGGGACCAACCCCGCCACCGCCTCGATGGCCGGCTTTGACGTGCAGGAGATCCCGACCGGGCCCGATGGCGAGGTCGACCTGGCGGCCTTCAAGGCAGCGCTCGGGCCGCACGTCGCGGCCGTAATGCTCACCAACCCGAGCACACTCGGCATCTTCGAGAGCCGGATTCTGGAGATCAGCAGCGCCGCCCACGAGGCCGGTGCGCAGCTGTATTACGACGGCGCCAACCTGAACGCGATAGCCGGACGGGCACGGCCGGGTGACATGGGTTTCGACGTCATGCACCTGAACCTTCACAAGACCTTCACCACCCCGCACGGAGGCGGCGGACCGGGCACCGGCCCGGTGGGCGTCAAGGAGCACCTCTACCCGTTCCTGCCCCGACCCGTCGTTAAACCTTTAGCTGCCTACGTAATACGTCAATCAGGAATACTGGAAGAGGAACGA
>CAZBBU010000140.1:0-5019 GCA_964489965.1 uncultured bacterium | reverse complement strand
TTTTTGTGGGCAATTGCCCAGTTTTCGTGCTGATTCGTAGGGCTAACGTCATTACAGCATGAGGCATAGCGTCCCTCACGTAATAATCGCAGTAATGACTTCGTATAGACATTGTATGCCCCTGTAAGGAGAGACATCCAGAAAAAATCGCTCCCGCATGACCCGGCGTGGATTCTACGGGTCCACACCGAGCGGAGCGTGGCCACGTTTACGGCTGGCAAGACTCGATAGCCTCCAGAAGGGCCAGGTCACTATCGCGGCTGCCGATCAGTTGCATGCCCACGGGCAGGCCATCCGCGGTCTGGGAAGGGAAGTTGATAACCGGCAAGCCGAGCAGGCTGGCCAGGTTCGTGAGCCTGAGTCCGTTGATGCGGAATGTGGCGCCGGACTCGCCTGCGAGCTCGCTCAACAGCGGCGGTGTAACCGGTGCGGATGGTACCAGCAGAGCAGTACCTGACCGCAGAATTTCAGCGACGGTCGCGGCGATTGCCGAGCGTTGCCTGGCCGCTGCCGCAACCTGCTCGTCAGTAACCATTGCGGCCGCCCGCAAAAGCCGGGCCACGTCCGCACCGATAGTGGGAACAGCTGCTGCCAGCCATTCGGCGTGAACGGCATGCGCCTCGGAAGCCTGCAGTGGCGCCTGGGCCAGACGCGCGCGTTCAAACACTTCAGTCTCGATCAGCGAACCCGAACTGAAACGCGCAATCTGCTGGTCGAACATCGTCGCAACATCAGCCCGCAGCCAGCCCAGCACTTCCTTGGGCACCCGCACCTGGGTAATGGGAGTTGCCCGTGAACCATCGAGAAATTCGCGCATGACCCTGCCAAGTACATCAAGGTCGCGGGCCATGACGCCTACGGTGTCGAAACTGGGCGCGAGCGGCACCACGCCATCGCTGGAGAGCAGACCATGGGTCGGCCGCCAGCCGTACAGGCCGCAATAACCAGCCGGCACACGCACCGAACCGCCGGTGTCCGAGCCGAGCCCAAAGTCCGCAACGCCCCGCGCCACGGCCACGGCGGTACCGGAGCTGGAGCCCGCCGGGATTCCGCCCTCCACCAGTGGGTTGGCGGGCGTGCCGTAGTGCGGGTTGACGCCAGTGAGGCCATAAGCCAACTCGTGAAGGTGTGTCTTGCCGACCAGCGTCGCCCCGGCCGCCTGCAGTTGGGCAATTACCGTCGCGTTTGAGTGCGGAGTGCCACGCCAGGCGTTGAACTCAGGGTTGCCGTTGCCGGTGGGCAGGCCTGAAACATCGATGTTGTCCTTGGCCGCATAAGTCAGATCGGAGAGCGGGCCGCCAGACGCGCCCGCCAGATGCACGGCCACTGGCACCAGCGCATTGCCGTAATCGGTCATTACTGCAGTTTACGTACATTGGCTGACCCCGCGCCGCTACGATTCTCAACTGCTCCGACGAACAATCGGGGCCTGGTAGGATACGCGCACTGTGGAATCAGACTGGCTGTCTGAAAAGGTCCATAACGGAACCTGCATTGTGTGGGAGGAGCCCGTTTGATCCGTACGCCCACCCCGCTGTATGACTTGGGTTCGGTTTACGTCGCGGGTGCGCTGCTGGAAGTCGGTGCAGTGTACCGGCGCAAGGACGTACACGAGATGCTGGGCGGCGGCTCGCCCCAACGCGGTATCACCCGAGTTCCAGACAGGCCCATAACATTGGTATTCACCGGCCAGTCCGGCAGAGATCACGGCTACTTCGATTCCTGGGATGAATACGGGAATCTGCACTACTACGGTCAAGGCAGAACCGGTGACATGCAGATGATCGAGGGCAACAAAGCGATTGCGCAACATCAAGCCGAACACCACCGCCTCTTGGTGTTTCAGGCCTTGGGCAAAGGCATGCCGGTACGTTTTCTGGGTGAATTTTGCTATGTCAAACATGACACCGTGGACGCTCCCGACGCAACCGGGAAAATGCGCAAGGCACTGGTTTTCGAGCTCCGGCCCTTGGTACGTGCACCAGTTACCGGTGACCAGGAGTTGTTTCCTGAGCCCCCGCTGCTTGGCGCGCCAACCACCACACGACAGCAAGTCGTGGCGGTCAGACAGAAACAGGAAGTCTTCCGACTCAGGTTGACAACCATTGAAGCCGGCTGCCGGCTGACCAAGGTGGCCGACCTGCGGTTCCTGCGTGCCAGTCACATGAAACCCTGGGCTGTGAGCGATGACACGGAGCGATTATCTCGTGACAATGGACTTCTCTTGACACCCAGCGCGGACCATCTGTTCGATCGGGGCTGGATTTCTTTTCAGGACACAGGCAAGCTGCTGGTGGCGCAGTCCATGCCCGGTACCGTGAAGGAGCGACTTGGGCTCGACCTCACGCCCGGCCGCGACTGTGGGAAATTCTCCATGGAACAGGCTCCCTTTCTGGAGTACCACCGCGACTGCATCTTCAAGAACTGAATCGTTCCAGCTGGCGCAAGGACCAGCACATAGTAAAGTACAGTCATGGCGCACTTGCTCTACGATGCCGACTGCGGATTCTGCAAGCGGACTCTGACAAAGTACGGTCACTACCTGCGGAGTGACGTGCAGGCAGCACCATTGCAAGGCTTCGCATCTGACGATCCGCGCCTTCAGCAGCACGAACTGCTGGAGTCCATCAAACTCGTGCTGGACGACGGCAGCGTGTATTCAGGGGCCGAGGCAATCGCACGGGCAAAGGGTGGCGCCGCCCTGCTTTACTTTGTGCCCGGCTTGCGGCAACTGGCGGACTTCACTTACGCGTGGGTGGCACGGAATCGCCATAGTTTGCCTGGCGGCACGGCGAGCTGTGAAATGCCGACCAGGGAGGGATGACACGAGTCCCATGAGCCTGAGAATCGACAAGATCAAGTTCAACGTAAGTGACATCGCACGCAGTAAGGCGTTCTATGGAGCCGCATTCGGCTGGACCCCGCTGCACTGACCATCAATCCACCGGACTGTTCACGAGCACAATCTTGCCCGGCACCCCGCCGGCCTCGAACTGCCGCATGGCTTCCGCTGCCTCCGCCAACGCGAAAGTCGCACCGATCAGCGGCTTGATCTTGCCGGCTTGCTGCATGGCAGCGACTGACTCCAGGTCCTGCAGGTTCGGCATGGCGAACATGCTTTTGCCGGACAGCACCGCCGCCATGGTCATGTCGTCGCTGCCTCCCACGACTACGTAGCGGCCGCCTGGAGTGAGCACCTTCAGGGAATCGCGCAGTTTGCCCTGGCCGGCGGTTTCGATCACCACGTCGAACGAACCATGGCGGCCCCTGAAGTCCTCCTTGTTGCGATCGATTACCTGGTCGGCGCCGAGGGCGCGGACGGCCTCCACGTTCGGTGTGCTGGTGACGGCCGTGACGCTCGCCCCGAGCGCCTTGGCGACCTGCACGGCAAAGGAACCGACTCCGCCGGAAGCGCCCGTGACCAAAACGTGCTCACCGGGTTTGAGCCGGGCCTTCTTGCTGAGCGCCTGCAGCGCCGTGACCGCGGCCATCGGCATGCTGGCTGCCTGTTCCATGGTGGTGACGGCCGGCACGGCGGCAAGCATTTTCTCCGGTGCCACGGCCAGTTCCGCGTAGGCACCCAAGCCGCTGCCGCTCAAGTCTCCGAAGACGGCGTCGCCCGGCTTGAAGTGGGTGACGCCGTCGCCGACGGCCTCCACAATGCCAGCTACGTCTGCTCCCAATATCTTGGCTTTGGGCCTGAACAGCCCGAAGGCCAGCCTGGCAAGTGCCGGGGTGCCGCGCAGAATGCGCAGGTCGGCGGCGTTCACCGAGGCGGCGGCTACCCTGATAAGCACCGATTGGGGCTTGAGCCGGGGTGCGCGCGCATCTCCCCAGCGGAGCACCTCGGGGCCGCCGTAAACGTCACGAATGATTGCTTTCATGGTCGTGCTCCTTCTTGGGCTTGCAGTCGCTCGAGCCCGTCCAGGATCAGTTCGAGGCCCGTGATGAACTCGCGTTCATAGGTGTAGCCGGTGTCCACGGCGGGCTGGGCCAGCATCTCGGTCAAGTAAGGGTAGGGCTCATCCATGAGCTGCTTCATCTGCTGCGCCATCGCCGCCGCCTCCTCGGGCGTCTCGATTGGCATGGCACTCTCCTGGATCACGTAGCCGTAAACGTAGGCATCCAACAGCGAGAACGCAGTTGCCGAGCCAGTGACCGTGAAGCCGCCTTGTCGCAAGTTTCGCAGCACAGTGTCATGGTGGCGCAGCGTGGCGGGGCCCGGCCGGGTCCGAGAATCCATGAGCCCCACAGCCCAAGGGTGGCCAAGAAGCACCTGTCGTGCCGAGGCTGCGCGCTTGCGCATCGCCTCCCGCCACGGCTCGTTCGCGTCGGGCAGCGTGATTTCCGCGAATACCCGATCAATCATTCCGTCCAGCAGCGCATCGCGATTCGCGACGTGATGGTAGATAGACATGGCCTGAACCCCCAGCAACTTCGCCAGGCGGCGCATCGACAACTGCTCGAGGCCGAGCTCATCGGCCAACGCGATGGCGCTGCTGACGATGCTCGCATGCGTGAGGTTCGGCTTCCTGTCGGTCTGCTGCGCCATTCACTGCCCCTTACACCGTAAGGCCACACTTACAACGTAAGGCTGTCAAGTGGCGCTGCGACAACTGGTACTCGATCCAGCAAGGCTTGACAGATGAAAGTGACAATGACACTATGATTCACCAAAGCATTGAATGATTTCATTTTGCACGGCCAATAGCCGGCAGAACGGGAGCATGGCGAGTGACGCAGCGGACTGACAGGCTACTGGCCTATGAAGGCATAGTCGAACGCATAAAAGCACAGCTGCTGAACGGTGAATTGCAGCCGGGCGACAAGCTGCCCACGATCGCAGATCGCGCTGCAGCCGAGGGCTTCAGCCACGGTTCCGTGCGGGAAGCGTACAGAGTGCTCGAACACCGCGGAGTCCTCGAGGTGGTTCAGGGCCGCGGCACCTTTGTGGTCAAGTCGCTAGGCTCACACGACGACCTGCTCAAACAATTGCAGTTGCACGGCGGCCCCACCAGG
>CAZBBU010000139.1:3018-5029 GCA_964489965.1 uncultured bacterium | reverse complement strand
AGGGCCTTCTGCAGGCCCGTGCGCGCGGCCTGGGCAACGCGGACGTTTGCGCGGACTGCCACGTTCATGCCCACGTAACCGCTGATGGCGGAGAACAGCGCGCCGACTGCAAAGCCGACGGTGATCCAGATCCACTGGTCACGTTCCACGCCGGTCTGGCTGGTGGCCACGAGCGCGAACGCCACGACAATCAGCACCGCCACGATGGCGATGGTGCGGTACTGCCTGTTCATGTAGGCGGATGCGCCAGCGCGGATGGCGTCCGAGATCTCCACCATCACGTTGTTGCCGGTCTCCGCTGACAGGACCTGTTTGGCCAGCAGCCAGGCGTAGGCCAATGCTGCGATTGCGGCCAGTGGAATGAGGATGAGTAGCCAGTCCATCAATACCTCCGTGTAACGCGTCTGAATTCTGCAGGGCTTGCGACCCGAGTGTGCAATCGGCAGCTTAACACGCACCAGCACGCGACTCGGCCTGGCTGGCCGGCGGCTGCATGCTAGGATTTGCCTTACCGCGCAGGCAGAAGGAGACCAGCAATGAGCCTCAGTCCAGTGGCAGGAAAGAAGGTACGCGCAGGTGACCGCGCTGACATCACGGCACTCGTGGCTGACTACTACACCTTGCGGCCCCGGGCCGACCAGGTGCAGCAGGCCGTTTCGTTCGGCACTTCCGGTCACCGTGGCACATCCGCGGACCGGTCGTTCAACGAGAATCACATCCTGGCCGTCAGCCAGGCGATAGCCGAGTACAGGTCACAGGCGGGGACCAGTGGCCCGCTGTTCATCGGACGGGACACGCATGCCCTGTCACTGCCGGCTTACCGCAGCGCCGTACAGGTTCTTCAGGCCAATGGTGTGCAGGTCGTGGGGCAGGAGGGCGGCGGTTACACGCCTACGCCGGCGATCTCCCGCGCGATACTGCAGCACAACAGCAGGGCCGGTCAGCCGCAGGCTGACGGCATCGTCATAACTCCTTCGCACAACCCGCCTGAGGACGGCGGCTTCAAGTACAACCCGCCCAGCGGCGGGCCGGCCGGCGTGGAAGCCACCGGCTGGATCCAGAAGCGTGCCAACGAACTGCTCGCGGCCGGTCTCGCCGGTGTCAGGCAGGTCGACTGGGCCGACGCCGGCCCCAGGCACGCCGGTTCGGGGCAGGACCTGCTCGGTGAGTACGTCAGGGACCTGGGCAACGTCATCAACATGGAGGCGATCCGCTACTCCGGCGTACGCATGGCGGTTGACCCGCTGGGTGGCGCAAGCCTGCCGTACTGGGAGATGATCGCCGACCACTGGGGCCTGGACCTGGAGATCGTGAACCGGGAGATCGATCCGACTTTCGGTTTCATGACCTATGACCATGACGGCAAGATCCGCATGGACTGCTCCTCGCCCTACGCGATGGCGGGGCTGCTGGAACTTGCTGATGATTACACCGTCGCGTTCGGCAATGATCCCGATGCGGACCGGCACGGCATCGTGACCCGGAGCGGACTGCTCAACCCCAACCACTACCTGGCGGTGGCCATCAGTTACCTGTTCAGCCATCGGCCCGACTGGTCAGATGCCGCTGGCGTGGGCAAGACGCTCGTGTCCAGCTCCCTGATCGACCGCGTCACGGCGGCTGCGGGCAGGCGACTGGTGGAGACCCCGGTCGGCTTCAAGTGGTTCGTCGAAGGGCTGCTGGACGGCAGCCTCGGCTTCGCCGGTGAGGAGAGTGCCGGCGCCTCCTTCCTGCGCCATGACGGCACTGCCTGGAGCACGGACAAGGACGGACCCATAATGTGCCTGCTGGCGGCCGAGATAACCGCGGTCACCGGCAAGGGCCCCGATGAGCACTACCGCAGACTGGTCGCCACGCATGGCGAGCCCGTTTACGCCCGCAGCGAGGCACCGGCCACGAGGGAGCAGAAGGCTGCACTGGCGGCTCTCGCGCCCGCAGACGTGACAGCCTCCGAGCTGGCGGGCGATCAGATTCGCGATTCCCTGCCGCGCGGTGGTCGCCGCCCGCTCCG
>CAZBBU010000139.1:0-3008 GCA_964489965.1 uncultured bacterium | reverse complement strand
GGCTCGTGCTGGCGCCCGGCAACAACCAGCCGATCGGCGGGCTGAAGGTGACGAGCGATTATGGTTGGTTCGCGGCGCGCCCTTCGGGCACCGAGGACCTTTACAAGATCTACGCGGAGAGCTTCAGGGGTCCCGAGCACCTGGAGCTGATAATGTTCGAGGCACGCGACATCGTGAATGCGGCATTGTGAGATTCCCCGCTCTGCCGCAGTGAGATTTCACCAAAACTCGGAGTCGCTGAGGGCTAGACTCACCACGTGGAGTCAGCCCGCAACAGGCCCATCAGGGCAAGTGACATCGTCAGTGCAGATCCGGATCTGAGCCTGGCCGCCAAGGGCCTGTTCGCCCTGGTCGGTCTGCTTGGGCCCGATTGTACGCTTGAGGAAGTCGGTTCCCGGACCACCGATCCCCCTGAGTTCGTTGCGATGGTGCTCAACGAGCTGGAATCAGCAGGCTACGTGCGGGTAGGCGAGAAACGGGTCACGGTGCTGCCACCCGGCAGCTTCGGTGTGGGTGTGGGACTGGGAAGCTGAACAGCCGGTTCAGACCCTGGTGAAGGTCTCGACGCCAAGAGTGAAAACGATGGCCCCGCCGACCGGTACTTCAACCGGGTAGGCAGTGAAACTGCCCTCGGGCGCATGGAAGGCGCTGCCCGCCACGATGCGGTTACGCTCCCGGCAGGTTTCATGGATGATCTCCATCACCCTCGGCGCGTCCTTCTCTTCGATACCGATTATGAAAGTCGTGTTGCCCTCGCGCAGGAACCCGCCCGTAGAAGCCAGCTTGGTGGACTGGAACCCCTCGGCAGAAAGGCCCTGCTGGAGACGGCCAGCATCGGCATCCTGAACAATCGTGAGCAGCAGCTTCATGTGCGGTGACTATAGCAGAACTTTCGCAGTTCGCTCAAGTGACAGTAAAGCCGTCCTGTATGTCACGGCCTTGCCGCTGTGTATCCATAACTCCAGGGCATTATGCCTGCTGTGCCCAGGTACGCCCCGCCATCGCAGAGGCACCGTGATAGCCTGAACCAAATCAAGTGGGACCGGGAGGATCACAGTCATGAAATACCGTTATCTCGGATCGTCGGGCCTGCAGGTTTCCGAGCTCTCGTTCGGATCCTGGGTCACCTTCAGCACCCAGATCGGTGAGGAGACTGCCCAGGACTGCATGCAGGCCGCCTATGACGCCGGTGTGAACTTCTTCGCCAACGCTGTGGGCTACGCTGACGGCGCCTCTGAGGTGATGATGGGCAACGTCATCCGCAAGGCCGGCTGGAAGCGGAGTGACCTGGTCATCTCCACCAAGATCTTCTGGGGCGGTGACGGTCCGAACGACCGTGGCCTGTCCCGCAAGCACGTGATCGAAGGGACCAACGCAGCGCTGGCGCGCATGCAGCTTGATTACGTGGACCTGCTGTTCTGCCACCGGCCGGACCTGGATACGCCGGTGGAGGAGACGGTGCGGGCCATGAACTTCCTGATCAACCAGGGCAAGGCCTTCTACTGGGGCACCAGCGAGTGGACAGCCGAGCAGATCCGCGAAGCCCATGAGGTGGCACGCCGCGAACACCTGATCGGCCCGACCATGGAGCAGCCGCAGTACAACATGTTCAAACGCGACCGCGTGGAAGTGGAGTACTCCCGCCTTTACGAATCATTCGGCCTGGGCCTTACCATCTGGAGCCCGCTGGCCAGCGGTTACCTCACCGGCAAATACAACGCTGGGATCCCTGAGGGCAGCCGGCTCACCATCGAGGGCTACGAGTGGCTGCGCAAGCGCCTGGAATCTGAAGAGGGCCGTGAGATGATCGCCAAGGTGCGACTGCTCGAGGGCATCGCCACCGAGCTGAAGTGCAGCACCGCTCAGCTGGCAATCGCCTGGTGTCTGAAGAACCCGAACGTGTCCACGGTCATCACCGGCGCTTCACGACCCGAGCAGGTGGTTCAGAACATGCAGGCCACGGAGGTGGTGGACAAGCTCACCCCGGCCGTTCTGCAGCGGATAGAGGGCATTCTGGACAACCGGCCCGCTCCTCTGCGGCACGAAAGGTAACTAAGCAGCCAGGACACTTTTAAGTCACCTTTAAGTACCTGCTGTCTACCATTCTGGCAGGAGGTAGAACCTGTGAATCCCAAGAGATTTGTATTGACCGTGCTGTTGGCGGCTCTGGCCCAGCTGGGCTTTGCTTTCGCCCAGAATCCGCTGGTGGGGCAGTACCTGGAAACCCAGATCGGCTTCGTCGTGGTTTTCGAGCAGGAAGCCGGTGGCCCGCTGACAGGCACGCTCTACGGCGCGAGCGGTGGCATGCCACTGGACATCCAGGCTGACACCCAGAACGTGCAGGGCAGCTTCATGCTCGAGGGCATGCCCTACGGCTTCGCTGCCCAGTTGCAGGCCGACAATCAGACGCTGTTCATCTGGCTCTATCAGTTCGATGCCAGTGGTCAGCCCATCCAGAGCAGTTACGAGCAGTACACCGCCAACCGGTCCGCCGAACCGTTGGTACCCTCGCAGCCGCCTCAGGTTGCCCCGCCTGCAGAGTCGGTGGGTCCCGGTCTGGGAGGCGTGGACAAGCCGCAGATGCCCGTAACCCCGGTTGAGCCGCAGGCGCCGGCACTGCCTGTGCAGCCGGTGGCGCCGCCACCATTAAGCCAGAACTCGATCGTCGGCACCTGGCAGGGGACGATTGTGGCCGGCGGCCTCAGCTTCATCGGCAACTCCACTTTCGGCGCTGACGGCACTTTCTACGAGGAACTGCTGCTCGACGGTCAGCAGGTGGGCTGGTTCGGCGGCACCTACACTTTCGCCGATGGCGTCATGGTGCAGACGGGCAACTCAGGCTCGGAGCAGATCTGCATCCAGGGTCAGTGCCAGCCGAACGACACGACTTCCGTGTCCACCAGTACCATCACCTGGACCGGCCCTGACAGCTTCACCCTGACCAGCGTGCCCAGCGATCCCGCTGAGGCCGTGTTGCAGGTGAACATGCAGCGGGTGATGAACCCGCC
>CAZBBU010000138.1:0-5044 GCA_964489965.1 uncultured bacterium | reverse complement strand
CCAACGCTGGCGACGCTGGCGGACTTGCGGGATGAGGTCCAGTCCGAGCTGGAACAGCAGCAGTTTGACACGCTGGTGAATGACCTCGGACGCCGCGGACTGCGCGGGCAGGCCGGGGAGAACCTGGCCAGCCAGCTGCAGGCGCGGGGTTACGGAAGCGTGGCACAGGTGATCGGTGACACGCTCGAACTCGCAGCCCGTGCGGCGGACGCCGCGCAACGGGGCGAGCAGGCAGCCAGCCAGCAGTACCTGGGCCAGCTTGAGACCACCTACAGGTCCAACCTGGCGCCCCTCGCCTCACGCGCCGACCCGACGCTGGACAGGTCCATCACCAGCCTGCTCGGGCAGCTGACCGCCTCACCAGCCGTTCGCAGCGTCGAGCTGCACTCGCTCACTGGCCTGCTGGCCGCCGTGGGCTCCACCGGTGGCAGCACCACCCTGGACACACTGCAGTCCGGCAGTGCCGGCTGGTCCAGCGGCTGGCCCCGCATGGCACTTCTGATCATCACCGCGCTGCTTGCGATACTGCCACTCGTGTTCCTGCGACTCGCCTTCGGTGGCGGTAACCGCAACTGGAGCCTCATCGGCACCGGACTCTTCCTGCTGCTCCTGCCGGTCATCCTGGGTGGCATCGGCGCACTGCTGGAACTGATCGGACACTTCGCCGGCATCGGCATGCTCCATGAGATCAGCGCCTGGTTTACTTTGGATGGTGCACTGCAGCAACTGCTGCTCATCGTGCTGGTGCTGGTGGCAACGATACTGCTGGCCACCGGCCTCTACGGAATCTGCAAGCAGTTCGGACTGTTCGGCGGAGAAGGCGGGGGGCGCCGCCTGTTCGGACGGGCCCGCAGTGAAGGCAAGAGTGAAACCAGGACACTGGTTGACTGGGACGAGGAGTTCTAGGCTACGCGGGGGGCGGCTGGCGTGACCAATGCGGCATATCAGGCAGTAATACGGGAGCTGGAGCAGCTGCTTCCGCCCCGGGTCGTGTCACGTACGCTCAAGGACGGGCTGGCCGCGGTCGGACGCACCTCCGAGGACGTCACCCTCAAGGACCTCGAAGAGCTGCTGCGGGGTCCGGTTCTGCGCCAGCTGCAGGCACTGCTGCCTGCCGGCCGGGCCGAGGAAGCCGTGGCGGGCATACTGGATCGGATCCTTGATCCGGATTCACCTGCCCTGCACCAGACGCCGGCCTTCGAGCAGAAGGTCCGCGGTGAACTGGCGGAACTCAGGGAGAACCTGAAGCCGTTCAACCTCTACTTCGAATGGCCCGAGGTCCAGAAACTGCGTGCGCAGCTGCAGCTGCTTGAGGATGAGGCCGACGCGGGTGGCGAGGTCGCCAGCGTACTCTCCGAAGCCCGTGACCAGCTGGCACTGCTCCGGCAGAAACTCGAGGACCAGCTGGTGCTGCAGGCGGGCGAACTGGCCGAGCTCGAGGAGGCACTCGAGCGGCTCAGCACTCTGGGCGGACCGCGTGTCCGCAGGCTGGAAAGCCTGATATCGCGCATCCGCAAGGCGCAGGAGCAGCGGGTGCTAATGCCGGCCGAGATCGACCAGGCCCGGCTGCTCAGCGTCGACCTGCGCAAGCTGCTGGAGTCCAGCGTCTACTCCACCGCAGCTCCCGGCGAGGAACTGGATCTGAAGGCCACCGCCGAGCTGCTGCCGGAAGAAGTCAACGAACGGCTGCGGCAGCTAGACCTGGAGAACGAGGCTCACAGGCTTGACCAGGTGGAGCTGCAACACGCCAACCTGCTGGCGCTGCGGCAGGAACTGTCAGCACGCCTGGCCTCGCTGCGCAGCACCATAACCGGCGGAGAATCCGCAGCTGACGGCATCACGGCCCTCGAGGTCGCACTGGAGCAGGCGTTCGCAGAGGAACGACTGGCGCTTACCCGTGAACTGGGCAGCATCGCCGCTGACGAAGCGGCGCTGCAAACACCGGTGGGTATGGGGCAACTGCGGCAGGCTCTGCAGGTGGCCAACGGCATTCTGGCAACGACACTGCCAGACCCTGCGGATATCCGGCACATCCGCAGCCTGCACGAACTGGCCCGCGAACAGCTTGACGTGATGAAGCACACCATGCATGACGGCACGGAGATGGCTGACGCCAGGAAACTTGCGGCGCTTCAGCTTGATGACCGGCAGTCCCGGCTGAACGAACTGTTCCAGCTTGAACAGGAACTGAGGCGGCTGCCCAGTGGCGTCTCCGCGGAACTGGACGTGTTGCGCGAGGACGTCAGCCGGGCCAAGTCCCAGCTGGGGGCGGAGGAACTGGGCCAGGAGCTTGACGGCTTCTGGAATCAGCTTGAGGACATCCGGGCCGGGCTGGCCCAGAGACTTGAGGACATGCCGGCACGGCTGCGGACGGCGCTGGCCACCTTCGCTCAGGTGGAACGGTTGAACAGCGAGGACGTCGCCACCGTGCGGCGCATCCTGCAGCACCTCTCAAGGCAGCATGACCGCTTCCCGCAACTGTCCCTGAAGCTCAAGCTGCAGCTGGCGGATGACCTGCTCAGGGCTGAGGAGCTGCTCGAGAAACTGCGGGGCGAGTTCGAAGCCACACGCAACATTGCCGATCAGCTGGTCAGCGCCAACATCCTGGACGAGCTGCTGGGGGGCCGCGGGCCCGTGCAGTCCGGCAGTGCACCGGAAGCAGCGAGGCCGCCTGCTCCGGCTGCGCCGGTTCCCACCAGACTGAGCAGCGGCAACGAACTGCTGGACTCGCTGCTCTCGGAACTGGCTGTCGAGCGCGGCGTCGAACAACTGCTGCTGCTGCGGGGTGACAAACCTTTGGGCGGCAACTTCACCGCTGAGGCGGCGCAGCTGCAGGAGGCACTGGCCGTGCTGGAGAAGGACGTGCTGGACCTGGGCTCATCGCTGGCCGCGGGTGCCCTGCAGATGCTGACGCTGGAGCTGCCCGGCCGCATCCTGGCGGTCGCCTGGCCCGCCGCCGGTCACCGCCTGGTGGTCATAGTGGGCGTGCCGGCAACCCTGAGCCTGGTGCTGCACCGGGTGCGACAGCAGCTGGAGAGCCTGCAGGGACTTCTTGATGATTCTGCGTTCGCTTCCTGACACCAGGGCACTGGCGGGGCAGCTGCTGGAACGCCTCCCGGCCGGCTCCCTTCTGCTGCTTGAAGGCCCGATGGGCAGTGGCAAGACCACGCTGGTGAGCCAGCTGGCGCTGGAACTGGGCAGCGATGCGAACGTTTCGAGTCCCACCTACACGCTCATCCACGAGTACCCCACCTCTGAGGGCACGCTGGTGCACATCGACGCCTGGCGGCTGCCGGACGCGAGGCAACTGATCGACAGCGGACTCGACGATTACCTGGACCATGCGCGGCTGGTGGCCGTGGAATGGGGCGGCAAGCTTGCCGCCGATTACCCTGAGGCACTGCTGCTGGAGCTCAGCCTGGATCCCAGTGGCACACGCAGCGCCAGACTGGTGGAAGCGGCTTGATACAGCTGGGCCTGGACACCTCAACGGAATGGCTGTGCCTCGCGGCCTACTCCGCCACAGAGGACCGTGTGCTGGCCGCCCGGCAGATCCGGGCTGAGCGCCGTCATGCGCAACTCATCGTTCCCGCGCTGCAGGCGCTGCTGGCCCAGCTGGGCCTGGGTTTTGACAGCGTTACGGCCATCTGTGCCGGCACCGGACCCGGCTCTTACACGGGCCTGCGGGTCGGCCTGGCCGCAGCCCAGGGCCTGGCCACCGGACTGGGAGTCACACTTTCCGGTGGTGACAGCCTCGAGGCGGCCGCCTGGGCCAGGCTGCAGCCGGAGCAGCGCGGCTGGCTGACCATGGACGCCAGGCGCGGTAACGTCTACGCCGGCCTCTACCGGCGTGACGCCCGCACGGTGCAGTGCCTGGCTGAACCGGTCAAGCTTCCGCTCGAGGAGCTGAAGAAGCGCGCCGCGGCGTCCCAGACACCGCTGCTCCCAGCCGGAGCCCCCTCCGCCAGCTGGCTCGCCCGAACAGCGAACAGCGGCCGACCGGCAGAAGCCCGCTACCTGTGAGAGTGCTCATCACCGTCTGAAAGACTGGAGCATGCTGCGTTATACTCAGCACGACCTGATGAACCACACTTTCTCCCGCAAACAGACCTCGCACCTGAGCGCACTGAAGGGGTCGGAGGTCTGATGTTCCGACCTTTTCAGAATTACGTCGGCGTCGACCTGGGTACCGCCACGGTCCTGATTTTCGTCAAAGGCAAGGGCATCATGCTCCGTGAGCCTTCTGTCATAGCCACGTCCAGGGACTCTGGCGATGTCAAGGCGGTTGGCGATGAAGCCTACCGGATGCTCGGGCGCACACCCGGCAACATCGTGGCCAACCGGCCCATGCGTGACGGAGTCATCGCCGACTACGACCTGACCGAGAAGATGCTCAAGGCTTTCATGCGCAAGGTGGTCACCGGGCCGGGCCGCTGGTTCAAGCCACACATCATGGTGTGCGTACCATCGGGCGTCACCGAGGTGGAGCGGCGCGCGATGCTGCAGGCAGCCCGGGAGGTGGGCGCCCGGCGCGCCTACCTGATCGAGGAGCCGCTGGCTGCCGCTATCGGCGCCGGCGTGCAGATCGCCGAGCCCACCGGCTCGATGATCGTGGACATCGGCGGTGGCACCACCGACGTGGCCATCATCTCGCTGGGCGGCATCGTGGTCAGTGAGTCCGTGCGCATCGCCGGCAACGAGTTCGATGAATCGATAATCAGACACATACGCCACAAGGAGAACCTGCTGATCGGTGACCGCACGGCCGAGGAAATCAAGATCCAGGTCGGCTCGGCCACCGTCACCAGTCCGGACGAGGTCCAGTCGATAGAAGTACGTGGCCGCGACCTGATCAACGGACTGCCCAAGGTCATCACGGTCACCACCGAGGACGTGGCGACCGCGCTGAAGGAACCGATTCAGAAGATCGCCGATGCCGTCCGGCGGGTGCTGGAACAGGCACCGCCCGAACTCGTCGCAGATGTGATCGACCGCGGAATAATCATGACTGGCGGCGGAGCGCTGCTGCACAACTTTGACGAGC
>CAZBBU010000137.1:0-5054 GCA_964489965.1 uncultured bacterium | reverse complement strand
GCAGCAGCCTGGCGGTCATGGACGAGTACCTTTCGCCCGCTACGGAGATTGTGCTGTTCGGCAGCCGGGACGACCAGCAGCTGCGTGCCCTGGCCCGGGAAGTGCAACAGCGCCACCTGCCCCACGCGCTGCTGCTGCACGAATCTGCCGGTGACGCCTTCCGGGGCTTGCTGGAGGGCCGCGGGCCGCTCGCTGGCCAGGCGACGGCATACCTGTGCCAGGACCGCAGCTGCCGCTTGCCGGTCAGTACGCCCGATGAGCTGGCCGCCCAGCTTCCGGATTGAACCTTAATTGGTGCGGTAGACTGCGCTGATGCCGCTTTACTCGCACACAGGCAGCCCGGGTGCGGACCTGACGGGCGAGCTGCTCGCCACCGCCCGTGAGATCTGCGGCGAACGCCGCCGCGTCCTGTGGATCGGCCTGCCCACCCAGCGCAACTCCGTGCTGCAGCGGCTGGTACGGCAGGGTCCGCTCACTGGCTTCGAATTCATCAGCGAACAGCAGCTGTGCTACCGGCTGCTGTCAAGGGCGCGGCGGCTCCGGCCGCTCCGGGTCGGCACGGAGCGGCTGGCACTCGTCGGTGCAGCGCTGGCGGAAGTGCAGCAGTCCGTGCCGCTGCCCGGGGAGGCCCGCCTCTTCGCCGCCTCCATCGCCGAGCTCAAACGGCACGGTCTCAAGCCCGCAGACAGCCGCCGCCTGGCTTTCGATGCGGAGTCGGGCCGCCTGGCGGACGTGTTCGACCGGTACGAGCAGCTCAAGGGCGACGCCTGGGACTACGACGACTACCGGGCCGAAGCACTGGCCCTGGCGCGCAGCGGCGAGGCCAGTCCGGGCGCGCACGCCATTCTGGTGGCCGGTTACCGTGAACTGCTGCCGATGACGGCAGAACTTTACGCGGAACTCGCCCGCGAGCAGGAAGTGCACCTGCTGCTGCCCGAACTTCCTGAGGCACTCGCTCACGCACAGACGCTCCGGGCGGACGCCCAGGCCCCAAGCGTCAACCTGACCTGCTGGCGCGCACCGAACGAGGTTGAGGAAGCCCGCTGGGTGCTGCGTGACATCAAACAGGAACTCGGCAGGGGAACGGCCGCCCAGGATCTGGTGCTGGTGGTGCCGGACGGCGAGCTGCGCGCCTATGAGACACTTGCGGAAGAGTACGGCATCCCGCTGACGCCCGAGGTTCCGGTAACGCTGGCCGAGAACCCCGCCGGCCGCACCCTGCTGGAACTGATCAACCTGTCAGAGTTCACCAGTCCCTCTGGCCTGCTGGCACTGCCGGGCCTTGAACGCCTGGCCTCCGAAGCACTAGAGCTGCGTGTCAGCGGAAGCGGGGCGCTCCTGCGCCTGGCGGCAAGGCTTGACGAGCAGGCGATGGAGGAGGCACTGGACGCAGCCGAAGACGAGTCGGAACCCGAACTGCCGCAGTTCGAGGCGAAACTGCGGGAATGGCTGGCCAGGCTTGATTCAGGTGGCCATGGTCTGGACTGGGCCGAAGCGTTGCTGGACCTGGTGGTGGAACAGATACTTCCCGGCCGCGTACCGGAAGATTTTGACATGTCCGTGTTCCACGCCCAGGCTCTGCAGCGGGCGCGCGAAGCGGCGAGACTGGGAGTCGGGAACTCATTCAGGGCCTGGTGGGCCGGACTGCTGGAGGACACCAGGCTGCCGCTGCGCGGCAAGGCTGGCGTGCCACTCATCACGCCCCGGCTGGCCAGCGGGCGCAGGTACCGCAAGGCCTGGCTGGCCGGTGCGCTTGAGGGCAACTACCTGCCGGGCGGCAGCGAGGATTACTTCCTGCCTGAGGAGCTTCGTGCCGGCAGCCCTGAAGGCGGCCTGCCCCGGCGCTTCAGCGGCGGCGAGCAGCTGATCATCGATGAGCTGAAACTGCTGGCAGATGACGTGACGATCACCTTCGCGGAATCGTCCCAGGGTGGGCTGAACACCCCGCAGCTGGGCCTTGCCACTGCCGACGCCCCGGTGATTCCTGACCAGCCGGCCGGCAACCGTCTTGAACTGAACCGGGGCCGACTGCCGGAAGTGAGCTATCAGTTGGCGCCATCGCTGGTGTCATTGCCCCCACCGGAAGTCAGCTGGCTGATGCGCTACGGGGAATGCCCGCACAGGAGCTGGGGAGAGGACCTGCTGCATCAGACTGGCGATCTGCCTCCGTGGCAACCGAACCACTGGCAACGCCTGAGGCGTGATCTGGTGCGCTCAGGGCAACTGGATGACTCCGGCATCGAGTGGCTGGCCGCACGGCACCCGTGGGCGGGCGATTGGCTTGCCGCGAACTCCGGGCTGCTCAGGCAGTTGCACTACGGGCTCAGGCTGCCGCAAGGGCGTGACGGCCTGGTCGCCAGGGTGGATGCGTCAGGCAGGGTAGACGGCGTTGTCAGCATCTACAGGTTCTGTGGCCCGGACGAAGCCGTGGATCCCGACGCAGCCACGGAGTTGCTGAGTGCCAGGTACGCCGAGAGGTGGCTGGCGAACTACCTGCTCGAGGTACGCCTCTTCGCCTGGCCGCTGCTTGGCGAGCCGGTTCCCGCGGGCAGGATGGACAAGAGCGGGCTTTCCGGCCGCTGGTTGCGGGCACGTCTCGCGCCGATCGACGGACACCTGGAGCGCCTCCGGGCCGGTGACATCGCGCCCACGCCCGGTTTCATCAAGTGCAGGTACTGCGCCGTGTTCGACATGTGCCGGAAAGGATTCCGCAGGTGAGCGGGCGCTTGCGGGTCCGGGTCGCCTCGGCCGGTACCGGGAAGACCACCGTGCTGGTCGCGCGCTACCTGGAACTGATCGGCCAGGGAGTACCGCTCAGACGCATCGCCGGCGCCACCTTCACACGCGCCTCCGCCGAGGAACTCAAACAGCGCGTGGCAGGTGGAATCAGTCAGCTGCTTGAAGAAGGCAGCTACCTGGGACTGGTCACGCTTAAGCCGGAGCAGGAACCGGCCTTCCGTCAGGCTGAACGGGAGCTGTCCGGAGCGCTGCTGTCCACGATCAGTGGGCTGATGGTGCGGTTTCTGCGCCTTGTGGCCCCCCGCATCGGCCTGGACCCCGAGTTCAGCATGATGGACGAACACGATGCCAGCAACCTGTTCGAGGAAGAGTTCCGCAGCCAGTACCTGGTGAACGGTCGCGACCATGACGCGCGCGAACTGGAACTGGCGCTCACGCTGTTCAGCAAGCGTTCGCTGGTGGCTGCATTCAGCGAGGGTGACGGTCAGGCTCGCGAGCTGCTTCAGCAGTACGAAGCGGCCATGGCCGCCTACAGTCAGCGGCTGGCCTCACGGCTGATGGGCCCGGCGGATGTTGAAAGGCACGCGCTGCGCCTGCTGGAACTGCCCGCTGCACTGACCCGGATCGGGCAGCGGCACACCCACATTCTGCTTGACGAGTTCCAGGACGTGAATCCCCTGCAGGGCGCCTTCTTCCGGGCCCTGGCTGACTCTGGCATTGTGGTGGAGGCCGTCGGAGACCCGAAGCAGTCCATCTATGCTTTCCGGGACGCGGACGTCGAAGTGTTCCGGCAGGCACTGCGGGAGGGGGAACGCCTCCCCGACCTGAGTGAGACCCGCCGTCACTCCCGGGGCCTGACCCGCTTCCTCAACCACGCCACCAGCACCATGGGTGAACACGATCTGGGCTTCTCCACTGCCGAGGCACCGGAGGTCACCCCGGCCGGCAGCCAGGCGGAGGTCGAGGGTTCCGTGGAAGTCCACTGGGTGAAGGGCCGGGCCAGTATCGAGCTGTTGCGCAACCAGGAGGCGCGACTGCTGGCGGAACTGCTTACTGGCGCCCACGCTGACGGCACCCCATGGGACGACATGGCGGTACTCGCCGGTACGCACGCGTCGCTTGGCATCGCGCATCGCGCCCTGCTTGCGGCGGGAATCCCGGCCGTCATGGGGCGGGGCAGTGGCTTCTTCCAGCGACAGGAAGTCCGCGATGTTGCCGCCGCCCTCAAGACGGGCGTATCCGCGAGCGGACCGGCCTTCGCCGCCTGGTTGCGCTCGCCCTTCGTGCAGCTGGGCCTTGACGAACTTCAGGAGGTGCTGCGTGCTCCTGACCGGCTGGAGGCACTGATGGCGATCGATGCCAGAATCCCGGCCGCACTCATGCGCCTGCGTGAGCTGGTGCTTCTGCCACCACTGCAGGCCCTCACGGGCGTGCTGCGCGAACCGCTGGCCCGGGGCCGGCCCATCGGAGACTGGCTCAGCAGGCGGCAACGGGCCAACCTGGATGCGCTATTGCTGCGCAGTGCCCGGCGTCCACCGGCTGACCTGGAGTTGCTGCTCGCGGAGATAGACAGGCACGCGCATTCGAAGATCGGTGAGGTGCCGGAGTCCGGTGGCGGGGTGAGTCTGGTGACGGTGCATTACGCCAAAGGGCTCGAGTGGCCCTTGGCCGCCGTGTTCGACTGTGGCCGTGCACAGTTCGCCCGTGGTGCCGGACTGTTCGTAAGGCAAGGGGACGGCGCCGTGGCGCTCCCGGGCAGCGCCCTCTTCGAGGAGCTGGCGGAGGCGCACAAGGCCCGCGAGGTGCAGGAGCATTACCGGCAGTTCTACGTGGCGGTGAGCCGGCCCCGCAACCGCCTGATTCTGACCGGAAGCATCAAGGGTGAGAGCCCCCGGGGTTGGGCCAGGCTGCTTGACACCATGGGTCTGGGAGCGGACGTTGAGGGCGCAGCCCCGGCCGGGGTGCGGGTCAGCACCTATGGTCTGAAAAAGGAAGCAGCCCGCCCGCTGCCCGAACGTCACCGGGAGGTGCCGGTGCGCGCTGAAGCGCCCTGGACCGGTCTCGCCTGGGAGCATGGCCGCTTCCAGCCGGTCATGAGCCCCTCGAGCCTCCACGTGGCTCCCGCAGCGGACTCAGCGGCAGAAGCGGCACCTGAAGAGGAGCCGCTGGCTCAGGCCGGCACACTGCAGGAAACAGACACTGTGGTCACCCGCGCAGCTGCCATCGGCACGCTGCTCCACGCCGGCATCGCCCTGGACTGGAAACCCGATGACGGACAGCTGGAGGAGGACCTGCTGGCGCAGGACGTCATGTTC
>CAZBBU010000136.1:0-5065 GCA_964489965.1 uncultured bacterium | reverse complement strand
CGCCAGCCTTTCTTCGGCCTTCGAGCAGACGGCCACCACCGGCGGCCTAGATTACCTGCAGCTGCAGAACACGATCCTGATCACCCGCCAGGCGTTCCCGCGTGAGGACATCGCCTTCATCATCGCCACCGACACCCTGGGCAACCCGCTGCCAGGCTTCTTCGCCGGCGGCGAGAGCCTGACGGCCGATGCGGCCGACCTGCAGAACGCCATCCGTGACCGGGCGCTCGAGGCCATCGACCTGGGTGTTGACGTGCGCACGGGCCGGACCGGCAGCAGCAGCCAGCTGCTTGGCGCGGAGACCGGCATCGAGATCGTGGCCCAGCCACTCATAGTGAATCAGGAACCTGTGGGCGCCGTTGTGGTGGGTGTCAGTGACGCCGCAGTCACCGCTCAGGTGAACCGCATCATCATCAACGTGCTTCTGTTCAGCCTGATTCCGCTGCTTCTGGCCATCTTCATCGCCGTGAGGCGCGCCCGCCGCCTCACTGACAACGTGCTGCAGTTGACCGGCAAGGCCGACGAGATCAGCCGTGGTGAGCTGGACGAGCAGGTAGAGTTCCGTTCCAACGACGAACTGGATGACCTGGCAGCTGCGCTGGAGCGCATGCGCGTCAGCATGCGCGGCGCACTTGAACGCCTGCGCCGACGCCGCTGACCGCTGTCTGTCAGACTTCTTCAGGGTTGCCGGGTTCCACCGGCAGCCCTTCCTGCTTCCAGAGGTCGATGCCACCGGCCAGGTTGACCGCGCTGTAACCCTGACTTCCGAGCCAGGCGGCCGCCCGGTTGCTGCGCCCGCCGCTCTTGCACTGCACCACGATCTGCCGGTCCTTGGGCAGCTGGCCGTACTTCTGGCTGAGTTCGTCCAGCACGATCCAGGTGGAACCGGGGATGCGGCTCTCCGCGAACTCGTCCGCCCGGCGCACGTCCAGCAGCACCGCACCGGCTCCTATCAACTCTTTGGCTTCCTGCGGTCCGACTTGCTTGACTGCGTCTTCGTTCATGGCTGACCTCCGGCCTCATTCATCCTTGGATTGCTTCCTGAGCCATTCTAGTCAGATGTTCCGGCGGCACAGTCTGCGTGGTAACATTCTGGCGCTATGGCACTAGAACGCACTTACGCAATGGTCAAGCCGGACGGGGTCAAGCGTGGCCTTACCGGAGAAATCATCCGCCGCATCGAGCAGAAGGGCTTCCGCATCGTGGGCCTCAAGCAGCTGGTCATCAGCCGTGAAACCGCTGAGAAGCACTACGGCGAGCATCGTGACAAGCCGTTCTTCGACGGCCTTGTCTCCTTCATCACGAGCGGCCCCGTGGTTGCCATGGTGCTTGAGGGTGAGAACGCCATCCTGGAATGGCGCAAGATGATGGGCGCCACCAATCCCAAGGATGCGGCCCCCGGCACCATCCGTGGTGACTTCGCCACCATCCTGGACGAGAACGTGGCTCACGGTTCAGACGCACCGGAGACCGCCGAGCGTGAGATCGGCATCTTCTTCAGTGCCGACGAGCTCCTCTGACCGGACTTCAGACCTGATACGGAGGCCCGGGCCCGCCTGACGGCGGAACCGGGCCTCCGTCTTATTCGCCACCATCACTTTAGGAGAGCTGATGCCCCAGATAGCCAGCAAGATCAAGCAGCTTCAGGAATCGTCCACCCTGGCGTTCAGCGCCAAGGCGCGGGAACTCAAGGCCAGCGGAGTGGACGTCATCGCCATGACAGCAGGAGAACCGGACTTCCAGCCGCCCGCCCACATCCTGGACGCGGCGCGTGAGGCGATCGACCTTGGTCTCACCAAGTACACGGCCACGAACGGCACCGTGGAACTGCGCCAGGCGATCGCGGAGAAGTTCCGGCGTGAGAACAACCTGGAGTTCGGGCCCGATCAGCTGGTGGTGGCCAACGGCGGCAAGCAGGTGCTCTACAACGCCTTCAAGGCAGTCCTGGAGCCCGGCGATGAGGTCATAATCCCGGAGCCGTTCTGGGTCAGTTACCCGGCTCAGGTGGAGATGCTGGACGGCAAGTGCGTTTACCTGCCGTCAAGTGCGGACAACGGCTTCATCCCCGATCCCGAGCAGCTCGAGTCGCTGGTGACGGAGCGGACCAAAGTCATCGTGCTGAACTCACCCAGTAACCCGACCGGCGCGGTTTACCCGCCCGAGGTGATCCGGCGCTTCGCGGAGATCGCCGCCGAACATGACATCTGGCTGTTCAGTGACGAGCTCTACGAGCACCTGGTTTACGACGGTGAGTTCAGCAGCCCGGCTTCGCTGGCACCAGAGCAGACACTCATCATCCACGGCGCGTCCAAAGGCTACGCGCTGACCGGCTGGCGGCTCGGCTGGGGCGCGGGTCCCCGCAGCCTCATAGAACAGATGGTCAAGGTGCAGGGCCAGGTGACCAGCGGCGCAAACGCGGTCGCCCAGCATGCCATGGTGGCAGCCCTGACCCAGACGGAGGCCACCCGGGCCTTCCAGGAGATGACCCGCCTGGCGTACATGGAACGGCGCGACGTGCTGGTCAACGGCCTGAACGCCCTGGGCCTGCACACCCCAAAGCCACAGGGCGCGTTCTACACCATGACGGACGTGAGCCCCATAGCCGCTGACGACCATGAGGCAGCCATGCGCCTGCTTACTGAAGCCCACGTGGGCGTGGTTCCTGGCGGCGGTTTCCATGCGCCCGGTCGCGTGCGCCTGTCATACGCCACGAGCCTGGACAAGGTGAGCGAGGCCGTGGACCGCATCGGAAGGCTGCTCGGCCAGTCTTAACCCTGCGGCAGCACCAGCCGCAGGTTGGTGTTGGGGTCCGCCAGCACGATCACCAGCACGAGTAACAGCAGCAGGCCCAGCCAGATGAGCAGCGCCTGGCGGCTGGCCCGTCTGGCCTCCAGAGCCTCGAGCCAGCGGCCAGGCCTGACGCCCTGGGCCAGGAAGGTGCCCACGGACGCAAGGTTGATGCACACGACGTTGGCCATGAACAGCAGCAGGGCACCGAGCATCGCCGTCCAGTGACCAGAGCCTGCCATCATGCCCACCGCGACCAGCGGAGGCAGCAGCGCCACAGCCACCATCACCCCGATGAGTGCGGCGGGGATTCCGGTGGTGATCGACATGGCCCCGGCCACGCCGGCGGCCAGCGCCACCAGCAGGTTGCTGAGGTCCACTCTGGTGTGGGCACTCAGAAGGTTGCTGAACACCGAGCCTGAGTAGATGACGCCCGCCGGCACGGCCAGCAGGAGGATCAGCAGGCCTCCCTTCAGGCTGGTGCCGAGCGCCTGGGCCGCCAGCTTGCGGTCAGCCAGGGTGGTGGCCAGTCCCAGGGCCACGTTCGGTCCCAGGAGTGGCGCCATCACGATGGCCGCTATCAGGGTCATCACGTCGTCCCGCAGCATGCCGATGACCGATACGACCGTTGCCAGAATCACCAGCACGATGAACGAGGTGCTGAACCGTGCGCCCTTGCCCACCGCTTCCAGCAGCTCGGCGCGACTGATGGCTTCGGAGGAACGGCCGTCGTCGCCCTCTTCTTCTTCCTCTTCGTCTTCCTCAGGCCTGGGCAGCGAGGCCGCCACGGACAGGATCACCACCCGGAAGCCGTCAACATGCCCGTAACGGCTCTCCAGGCGGTCCAGAACCTCACCGGCCTCACCGGATTCGACCAGGAAGGTGAACTCGGTGGTGCCCTGGCCAGCCTGCTGCTCCCAGGTCGAAAGCAGTGTCTCTTCCGGGAACAGGTCCTTCGGGTCGGCCGCTTCGCTGGCTGGCAGGTAGAGCTTGATCAGTCGTTCGGCCATCTGTCCAGCTTAAACTGCAACGGAAAGGGCCCTGGCACTGTGCCGGGGCCCTGATTCGCTCGCTGCGGGCGGGTCAGAACAGGAAGGGGAACATTCCCAGTACCGTCACGAACACGGCCGCCAGCACGGTAGCCAGGCCGCCGGTGCGGTCGCGCGTCTCCGGCAACGGCATCTCGCTGCTCGGTTCGAAGTAGATGACACGCACCACCCGGAAGTAGTAGAAGAGCGCCACGGCGCTGGTGACGATGCCGACCACGGCCAGCACCACGTAGCCAGCCGAGATGGCCGAACTGAACACCAGGAACTTGCCGGCGAAGCCAGCCAGGGGCGGTATTCCACCCAGGCTGAGCATGAACAGTGTCAGGGCCACGGACAGTCCGGGGCGGCGACGCCCCAGACCGGCGAGGTGCTGAAGGGTGTCTCCACCGTCCTCGGGATCGGTGACCAGGCTGAGCACCGCGAATGCGCCCGCGGTCATGAGGGTGTAGGCGAGCAGGTAGAACAGCGCGGCTGAACTGCCGGTGTCGCCGGCCGCCAGTACGGCCAGGCCCACGTAGCCGGCGTGCGCCACCGATGACCAGGCAAGCATCCGCTTGACGCCGTTCTGCGCCAGGGCCGAGAAGTTGCCCAGCACCATGGTGGCGCCCACCAGCCAGGCGAACACGTCGAACATCTCGGGTGAGGCCAGCGGCAGGAACTCGCCCGCCACGCGCAGCAGCGCGGCGAAGGCCGCGGTTTTGACGACCACGCTCATGAAGGCCGTCACCGGCATCGGCGCGCCGGTGTAGGCGTCTGCCGCCCACTGGTGGAACGGGAAGATGGCCGCCTTGAAGCCCATGCCGACCAGCAGGAACAGTCCGCCGACGCCGAGCAGCAGGGGTTGAGCGAAGTCGGGCGCCTGGGCCGCGGCGGCTATGCCTGCGTAGTGGAAGCTGCCGGTGGCACCGTATGTCAGTGCGATGCCGTAGATGAACACGGCGGAGCCGGTCGCACCAAGCAGGAAGTACTTCATGCCGGCTTCCTGGCTGTGGCGGGCGGCCTCGGACTTGCCGTGGCGCCAGGCCGTCAGCACGTAAACGGAGAGTGACATGATCTCCAGTCCCAGCACCATGGTGATCAGGTCGGCCGCAGCTGCCATGACCATGGCGCCTGTGGCCGCCAGCAGCAGCAGCGGGTAGTACTCGGGCTGCTCCAGCCCGGCCCGCCGCAGGTAGTTCCAGGCGATGAGGATGCCGAGCACCAGCCCGACCAGGATCACGAAATTGAAG
>CAZBBU010000135.1:0-5103 GCA_964489965.1 uncultured bacterium | reverse complement strand
AAGGGTCTTCTGCAGGTCGATGATGAAGATGCCGTTCCGCTCGCCGAAGATGTAGCGCTTCATCTTCGGGTTCCAGCGCTTGGTCTCATGACCGAAGTGCACGCCGGCTTCAAGCAGCTGCTTCATTCCAAGGTAAGACATTCATTCCTCCACTGGCGGGACGTTGGGACTGGATTCAGGGCGCATTCCCCGACGCTGTGCGGGTTCTGGTCCTCTGCGATTGGCTGGCCGGACATCCCGCTGCCGGCAAGTCAAACTTGACCACTTTAGCACGCAAAGACCCGGCCGTGGCCGGGTCCTGAACAGTGAGTTGCCGGTGTCTGGCGGGGCTGCCTCAGAAGGCTGCGCAACCCGCGGCAACGGCGTCGATCGCCGGCTGGTACGCCGGGTCGAGTTCCAGTGCCGAGTTGAAGGCCTCCATGGCCAGATCGGTGTCACCGAGTTCGCCGCGCGCACAGTAGGCAGCGCCCAGCCAGTAGCGGGCATCGGCGGTCTCTGGGTAGAGGGAGGCACCGCCGACGGCGCGGCGTACTGCCTCGTCGTAACGGCCCAGCTCAACCAGACCGCGTGACAGGTAGGTGTAGAGCGGCGGCAGGAAGATCGCGCCGTCCAGCTGTACGGCCTGCTCGAAGTACGGCACCGAGCCTGCCACGTTGCCGCATTCGAACAGCGTGATGGCCAGGTCAGCCATCGCGGACAGCGACTGGGGATCGATTGCCACGGCCTGCTGCAACTCGTACTCGGCGCCGGAGCAGTCACCGGTGCGGTACAGGGCGTTACCCAGGTTGCTGTGCGCCGAGGAGCTGGTGGGGTCCAGAACCACCGCGCGCCTGAAAGCGTTGACGGCCTGGTCAAGGTTGTCCAGGTCACGGTAGGTCTTGCCGAGGTTTATCTGGATCACGCTCTGCATGCGGCGGGTGATGCTCTCGTCAGTCTGTGCCGACTCCGCGGCGTGCTCCAGCGCCTGTCGTGCGTCGTCGAACTGGCCGAGCTGGAACAGGATGACGCCCTTGGTGTTCAGCACCTGAGTGTCATCGGGAGCGATGCGTTCGGCAGTGGCGAGCACCGACAGCGCCTCGTTCAGCAGGTTAGGGTAGCGGGCCGGGTCCTCGTTGTACTGGGACTGGTAGGCCAGTGCCAGGTGGACGTAGGCCAGGGTGAGGTTCGGGTCAACGTCGATGGCCTGGCGCAGGCTTTCGATGGCCAGGTCAAAGGCGTAGCGGCAGGCGAGTGCACGGCCCTGGCCCAGCAGGGCCTCGGCGTTCGCCGGGTCGATGCGCAGTGCCTCCCGGAAGTAGTAATGGGCGAGTTCACAGTCGCCGGTACTCAGGTACAGCTGGCCTTCCGTGATGTTGCTGGCAGTATCGTTCTCGCTTGCCACCTGGGCCATCGCCGGCATGGCGAACATGGCGCAGAACACTGTGGCGATGAGTGTGAGCCGTTTAATCAAAATCTCCTCCGGTGCTCGTCAAGCTTGGTGCCGCTCAGCCGCTCCCCGACCCCCCAGGCCGCTGCTCCCCGTGGCGGTCCGCCGTACAGAAAACCTGATACAGCCACCGCCCTGCACTGGGCTGTATCATTACCAGTGACTGTGAGAAGGCTGTGTGCCTTGGTCACCGGCTTGCGACCGCGCAGGCTATCACGGAACGGTCGGCGCCGACCAGGGCGCTGGCAACAGATGGGGTAGGCCGTTGAATTTCCTGAAGGTAGACATCCTCAAGCTTTCGATCTGGGCGTTCGCGTTGAACGTTGTGGTGATCCTGCAGGGCGCCTTCGTGCGGGCCACCGGCTCCGGAGCGGGCTGCGGGCGCCACTGGCCCACCTGCAACGGCGAGATCGTACCGCTCAGCTTCACCACCCAGTCGATCATCGAGTTCAGTCACCGCGGCCTGTCGTCACTGGTGCTGCTGCTCGGCCTGTGGCTGCTCATCCGCGGCTGGCAGCTGCGTAACGAGCGGCCGGGCTTCCGCTGGTTCGCGACCGCCTCGTTCGTGCTGGTGGTCGTCGAGGCGCTTCTGGGCGCCGCCACGGTGCTGTTCGAGTTGACGGGCGACAATGTTTCCACCGCCCGCGGCATCATGGTTGCCGCCCACCTGGTCAACTCCATGCTGCTCATCGGCGCCCTGTCCGGCACGATGGTGCTGGCTGGCAAGCGGCCTCCGGCGTGGCCGCTTAAGCTGTCCCAGCAGCCGCTGCTCACCACGGTCTTCGGTCTGGGCCTGGCGCTGATGCTGGTGCTGATGTTCTCCGGTGGGATCGCAGCCATGGGCAACACCATGTTCCCCAGCGAGAACCTTGCCGAAGGCGTGGCCATGGACTTTGACCAGGAGTCGCACCCGCTGGTACGACTCCGTATCCTGCACCCGATAATCGCGGTGAGCGTGGGAGTTTTCCTGTTCATCGCCCTCGGCTTTGCGCGCAACAACAAGCCGGTGGCCGAGGGGCGCGTGCTGGCCCAGATCCTGTTCGGCGTGTACGTGGTGCAGCTTGTGGTCGGAGCAGTCAACTTCGCGATGCTGGCCCCCATCGTTCTGCAGCTCCTGCACCTTAGCCTGGCCGTGGCCTCCTTCAGTCTCTTCACTGCTGTCGCCGTGGTCACTCTGGGTTATCCTCTCACTGAGCCGGCCGTCCCAGCGGGACGCGCCCTTATGAAGTTGGAGAATGCCGAATCAAAATGACAACCGAAGCCAAGCCCACCGCCACCTGGCGTGATTATCTAGCACTCACCAAACCCCGTGTCATCAGCCTTCTGCTGCTGACCACCATCGGCGCCATGTTCATAGCCGCCAGCGGCTGGCCTGGCTTCACGCTGCTTGTCGGCCTGTTCGTGGGTGGTTACATGTCGGCCGGTGCGGCCGGCGTGTTCAACATGATCATCGACCGTGACATCGACCTGAGCATGAAGCGGACCTCCAAGCGGGCGGTGGCGAACGAGCTCATCAGCACGAAGAACGCGCTGATCTTCGCGGTCACGCTGACCGTCCTGTCTTTCGCGATCATCTGGGTCAGCTCGAACCTCCTGGCCGCGCTCCTCTCGTGGGCGGGCATCGCTTTTTACGTGATCATCTACACGATGTGGCTCAAGCGCAGCACCTGGCACAACATCGTCATCGGCGGCGCCGCCGGCGCGATTCCGCCGTTGGTCGGCTGGGCCGCCGTCACCGGTGAACTGAGCCTGCTGGCCTGGTGCCTCTTCGGCCTGGTGTTCATGTGGACGCCGGTGCACTTCTGGGCGCTGGCCCTGATGATCAAGGAGGACTACCGCAACGTGGGCGTGCCAATGGCGCCCATCGTGATCGGTGACCGTGCCACGGTGCTGCAGATGGTCATGTACGCAGTACTGACCATCGCACTGACCATCATCCCCTTCGTGATGCGCGAGATGTCGTGGCTGTACGTACTGGCTGCCCTTCTGCTCAACGTGGTGCTGGTGCTGCGCATGTATCAGCTCTACCGGGTGGTTGCCGCCGGTCAGCGGGTCGACCGCAAGGCGGCCTTGCCTCTCTACCTCTACTCGATGAGCTACCTGGCGCTCATATTTGTGGCCATGGCTGTTGACCGCATGATCTTCGCCTGAGCATGGGACGGGAACCCGCCCCCTGGCGTGTGCTGCTCAGCACCCGCTGGATTCTCGGGCACCTGCTGGCCCTGAGCCTGGTGACGCTGTTCGCGGTGGCTGGCTTCTGGCAGCTCGACCGCCTGGAGCAGAAGCGCGCCTCCAACGAAGTACGCATTGAGCGTGAGCAACTGCCGCCGCTGCAACCGGGCCTGGTGGCGGCAGACACCGCATTGCTTGCGGACGTGGCCAATGCCGCGGAACTGGACCTGCGCCACGCCACCGCCAGCGGTGTGTTCCAGCCGGAAGATGAGCTTCTGTTGCGCTCCAGATCATGGAACGGGCAGCCCGGCTGGCACGTGCTGACGCCGCTGCTGCTCGCTGATGGCAGCAGGCTGCTGGTCGACCGCGGCTGGGTTCCCTATGAGCTTGACGTGGCTCCCGTGGCCGAAGCCGCTCCTCCGGCAGGCGAGGTCGAGGTCACGGGTGTACTGCGCGCCCGGCAGTCATCGCCAACCGGCCTGGCCGCCAGCTTCGCCCCGCGTGACCCCGAGGAAGGCACGCTTGCCGCCGCCTGGTACGTGGATACGCTGCGGCTGTCGCAGGGCCAGCTGCCGGGGCTGTTGCCCGCCGCCTGGCTGTCACTCAGCGGGCAGCTTCCGGAGCAGGCGGGCGAGCTGCCGAGGCTGCCGCTGGTGGAACCCCTCGACGAGGGCCCTCATTTCGGTTACGCACTCCAGTGGTTCTCGTTCGCGGCTGTGGGCGTCATCGGCTACTGGTTCCTGATGCGCAAGGTACTGCGGGACGCCGCGACTGCGCAGCGTCCCGCCTGATGATCAGCCCAGCTGGTCTGTGATCGTTTTCAGCAGGCTCTCGAAGGGCTTGACGAACTTGTCCACACCCTCACGTTCCAGCTGTGCAGTGGCCTCAGCCAGGTCGATGCCCAGCTCCTGCAGCAGTGCCAGCTGTTCCAGGGCCTCGTCGGTGCCCTGTGAAAGCCTGTCAGCCGGCTCGCCATGGTCCCGGTAGGCGTCCATGGTCGCGGGCGGCATCGTGTTGATGGTGTCCGGGCCGATCAGGGGTTCCACGTACATGGTGTCCGGGTACTCCGGATTCTTGGTGCCGGTGCTGGCCCACAGGAGCCGCTGCGGGCGGGCGCCCTCCGCGGCAAGCCTGGCGAAGCGCTCGCTGCCGAACAGCTCGCCGCAGGCCAGCCAGGCGGCCTTGGCGTTGGCTATCGCCACCTTGCCCAGCAGGCTCCTGGCGGCCGGGCTGCCGAGCGCCTCGAGCTGCGGATCAAGCAGCACGTCGATGCGGCTCAGGAAGAACGAGGCGACTGATTCGACTCCGGCGAGGGGCTTGCCGGCAGCGAGGCGGTCCTCGAGCCCCTCGATGTAGGCGAGTGCGATCTGCCGGTACCGCTCGATGCCGAACAGCAGCGTGACGTTGACGTTGATGCCGGCGGCCGTCAGCCTGCGGATCGCGGGCACGCCTTCGTCGGTGCCGGGCACCTTGATGAATACGTTGGGCCGGTCAAGCCGTTGCCA
>CAZBBU010000134.1:0-5106 GCA_964489965.1 uncultured bacterium | reverse complement strand
GTCCGGGCAGCGGGTGTAGCCGAAGAACACGGCGGTCACATCGCCGGCGTAGTCAGCCAGCGTCACGTCCCGGTTACCCGCTGCCTGCAGGCTCAGGCCTGAGACGTCGATCGGATCGGTGAGTTCGGTGCCTGCGAGTTCGGCCTTGGGGGCGAGCAGAAGTCCGCCGGTGTAGGCGGCGATTCCCGCGGCCAGCAGCGCCACGGCAATCAGGATGATGCGTATCGTCGGGTTCACTGCCCTGAGTATATTTGGGCGCTTCAGCCAACCGTGTTCTGTGCGGCAAACTCCCGCATGGCGGCTGGCTTGAACGTGTAGACCCCACGGGTGCCGCTCACCACGCCGCTGCGACGCATCGCTGCCAGAACGAAACTCGTGGTCTCACGGGCCGCGCCCACCATGGCTGCCAGGTTGTCATGCGTCAGCGGCAGGGTCAGGCGGATGCTGCCGTCAGACTGCGTCTGCCCGAAACGGTCACCGAGGCGGCTGAAAGTGCGGGCCAGCCGGGCCGGCACCGGCAGTTCGGAGTCTTCCAGCGCGTCCCGCAACTGCTGCAGCTGGCTGCTCAGTGCGGTGAGGCCGAGCTGACCGTTCAGCGGGCGGGCCAGCAGGCTGACGCGCACGCTGCGACTGAGCGCCTCGGCGTTCTCCTGGCGACGCTCGAGTTGCGGGTCGATGCTGCCCAGGTAGTCACCGGGTCCCGCCAGGCTCATGATGCGCTCGCGGCCACCCTCCGTGTTGACGAACAGTTTGAGCAGACCGGCTTCCACCCTGTAGGCGTCCGTCGCCGCGTCGCCACGCCGGTACAGTGATTCGCCCCGGGTGAGTTCCAGGCTCGCCACGGCCGCAGGGACCTGTGCGAGCGGCAGTTCCAGGGTGGAGCTGCCGCTCCTGCCAAGCAGATTGCTCATTGGGGCGACTATACTACCTGGCCCGCCGGAGCTCGGAAGCTCAGCACACAGCCGCGTCCCAGGCGGTCACGCCGCGCACGATGGTGCGCACGGGCCAGCCACTCAGCTCCTGGTGATCCCAGGGGCCAAACCTTGCCTTGCTCAGGTACTCGGCGGGGTTTACGGACCGGACCGTCTCCAGATCCAGCAGCGTCACGTCCGCAGGCGAGCCCGCCGTCAGACTCGGTTCCGGCCAGCCCATGACCCGGGCGGGTCCGCCCTGCAGCAGCTCCAGCAGGCGCTCCAGGCTGACCCGGCCGCCCTGTACCAGTCTGGTGTAGAGCAGCGGGAAGGCCACTTCGATGTTGGCGATGCCGAACGGGGCCTGCAGCATGTCCTGCTGCTTCTCCGCCAGGGTGTGCGGTGCATGGTCGGTACCGATCGAGTCCACCACCCCGCGGTTGATGGCGTCCACCAGCCAGTCCACGTCAGCCTGGGTCCGCAGGGGCGGTGCCACCTTGAACACCGGGTCGAAGGAACGCAGTGCCTCGTCCGTCAGGGTCAGGTGCTGCGGCGTGACTTCCGCGGTGACCGGGGCGCCCTGCTGCTTGAACCACTCGACCACCTGCAGGCCACGCTTGCTGCTCACGTGGGCGATGTGCACCCGGCCGCCCGTCAGCAGGGCGACCTCGCAATCCCGGAAGATGGCCACGGCCTCGGCGGCGGCCGGGTTGCCCGGCAGGCCGAGTTCGACGCTCACCTGACCCTCGTTCATCACGCCGTTCTGCCGGAGTGACGGTTCCTCGGAGTGCGTCTGGATGACAAGCCCCAGCTCGCGTGCGTACTCGGCGGCCCGGCGCATCAGGTGGCTGTCCGCCACTGGAATGCCGTCGTCAGTGATCATCACGGCGCCCGCCTGCTGCAGGGCAGCGAAGTCCGTGAGCACCTCGCCCTTCATGCCCACGCTCAGCGTGGCGGCAGGCCGGAGTCGGGCCTTGCCGATCGCTTCTGCGCGCGCCACCAGGCTGCTGACGATTCCGGCGTCGTCCACCACCGGACTGGTGTTGGCCATCGACACAACGGTGCCGAAGCCACCCCTGCTGGCCGCAGCCAGGCCAGTGGCCAGGTCCTCCTTGGCCTCCTGACCGGGATCGCGCAGGTGCGCGTGCAGGTCCAGGAAGGCCGGGGTGACACTCAGGCCGCTGGCATCGATGGTTTCGTCCGGAGTGACGTCCAGGTCCTGGCCGAGGATCAGGCCGTCCTGCAGGAAGAGGTCAGCGCGTCTGCTGCCGTTTGAGTCGATCAGGGTGCCGTTTCTGATGGCTGTAATCATCTGTCTTCTTCCGTTCATCAGCGCCTGCCCACCAGCAGGCTGTAGAGCACGGCCATGCGCACCGGCACGCCGTTCGCCACCTGGTCCAGGATGACGCTCTGTTCCGAGTCGGCCAGGGCCCCCTCGATCTCCAGGTCCCGGTTCATGGGCCCCGGGTGCATCACCAGTGCGTTCTCGTCAGCCAGTTTCAGGTGTTCTGTGCGCAGCTGGTAGCGGCTCACGTACTCGGCCAGCGAGGGCAGCAACCCGGCCGCCATCCGTTCCTTCTGCAGGCGCAGCGTCATCAGCGCATGCGCGCCTTCTGCGGCTCCGGCGACGCTGTTGTGCAGCGTCACACCCGGCCGCTCAAACTCGGGCGGCAGCAGCGTCCGCGGTCCGCACAGTGCCACTTCGGCACCGAGCTTGGTCCACAGTTCGATGTTGCTGCGCGCCACCCGCGAGTGGGCGATGTCGCCGATGATGGCCAGCTTCTTGCCGCTCAGGCTCCGGGGTTCCTTGCCCTGGTAGCTGCGGGTGAAGGTGTAGGCGTCAAGCAGCGCCTGCGTGGGATGGGCGCGGCGGCCGTCACCGGCGTTCACCACACTGGCGTCGGTCCAGCGGCTGATCTGTTGGCTGGCGCCGGCGGCCGGGTGCCTGATCACGTACAGGTCTGCCTGCATGGCGTCTATTGTTTCTATCGTGTCACGCAGGCTCTCGCCCTTGCTGAGCGAGGAACCGCCGGCGGAGAAGGTGACCACCTCGGCGCTCTGTGCCTTGGCTGCCCGGTCGAATGACAGGCGGGTGCGGGTGGAATCCTCGAAGAACAGCAGACCCACCGTGAAACCCTGAAGCGCCGGCACCTTCTTGATGGTGCGCTCCATGACCTGGGCCATCACGTCCGTGGTGTCGAACAGCGCCTGAACCTCACCTGCAGTCCAGTCACTGAGGTCATGCAGATGGGCGTGTCTGTTTCTGGTGCCGGGCGGAAGCGTCTCCGCCACGCTCACTGCTGCAGCTCCAGCAGCTCCACTGCGTCCTCGCCATCGGTTTCGGCGAGCTTCACCTTGACCATCTCCAGGCGGCTGGTGGGCAGGTTCTTGCCCACGTAGTCGGCGCGCAGGGGCAGCTCACGGTGACCGCGGTCCACCAGCACGGCGTACTGGATGGCCGCGGGACGGCCCATGTCCACCAGCGCGTCGAGTGCGGCCCGGGCGGTGCGGCCGGTATAGAAGACGTCATCGACGAGCAATACCACCTGGCCGGTGATGTCGAAGTCCACCTCGGTGCGTTTCACCACCGGCTGAAGGGCGATCTCCGTCAGGTCGTCACGGTACAGGGTAATGTCGAGCTTGCCGATCATGGGCCTGACGCCCTCGAACTTCTCTATCAGGTCGGCGAGGCGCCCGGCCAGCGGCACGCCGCGCGTGTGCACTCCCACCAGGCTCAGGTTCTCAGCACCGCGGTTGCGCTCGATGATCTCGTGCGCCATGCGGGTGAGCGCCCGGTTCAGTTCCGTAGCGTCCATTATGGTGGCCTTGTGCACCGCACTGACCGGCTGCTGCGGCGTCATGAAAAACGCCGCTCCAGACGGCTGCTGGTGCGACGGTGGCTGGCAACTGACTTCATGTATCCTCCCCTTCCCGGCCTCACTGGACCGGCTTAAAGGCTGCGGTCATCATAACCCTCCGCCACGGCTGCTGGCCGTGTTGTAATGCAATCCAAGGAGCAGAAACATGAGCGAACATAAGACTTACCCCCACCTGTACGCAGGCCGTGAGGTTCCGGGAGTGAACACCTTCCTGAGCCGCAACTCGAGTGATCTCAGTGATGTGCTGGGCGCCTTCCCGGAGGCGACTGAAGAGCAGGTGCGCGAGGCAGCCCAGGCGGCCCGCGACGCCTTCCCCGGCTGGTCCGGGACGCCCGCCCCCATCCGCGGCCAGGTCATCGGCCTGATCGGCCAGGCGATAGAGGAGCAGAAAGAAGCGCTGTCCCGCCTGGTGACGCGCGAGATGGGCAAGACGCTCAAGGAAGCCCGTGGTGACGTGCAGGAAGCCATCGACACCTGCTACTTCTTCCAGAGCGAGGGCCGGCGCCTCTACGGTCAGACCGTGCCCAGCGAGATGCCGAACAAGGACCTGATGACCTTCCGTCGCCCGCTTGGCGTGGTGGGCATCATCACCGCCGGCAACTTCCCCATCGCCGTGCCCGCCTGGAAGATCATCCCGGCGCTGGTCACCGGCAACACCATCGTCTGGAAGCCCAGTGATGACTGCCCCGCCAGCTCCTACGCCCTGGCCAGGATCATCCAGGGTGCCGGCCTGCCCGCCGGCGTGTTCAACGTGGTATTCGGCGGCGGCGCCGGCGCCGCCGGTGAGTACCTGATCGACCTGATCGATGAGGGCCTGATCGACAAGATGGCCTTCACCGGCTCGACTGCCGTGGGTCGCAAGGTCGGTGAGGTCGCGGGCCGCAACCTGCAGCACCCCACCCTGGAGCTGGGCGGAAAGAACCCACTGGTCGTGATGCGTGACGCTGACCTGGACAACGCCGTTCAGGGCGCCATCTTCTCTGCCTTCGGCACCGGCGGTCAGCGCTGCACCAGCGCGGGCAACATCATCATCGACGCACCCATCTATGAGGAGTTCCGCGACCGCTTCCTGGAAGCCGTCCGTCAGATCCGCATCGGTGACCCCAACAAGATCGACGGCGTACTCTATGGACCCTTCATCAACCAGCGCTTCTTCGAGCGCTGGCTGGAGCACTACGACTGGGGCAAGGAGGACGGCGCCAGGCTGCTGCATGGCGAGGGTCGTATCACCGCCGACTCGAAGCCGGAAGGCTTCGAAGGTGACCCCGACGCGGGCTTCTACGGCTGGCCCACCGTCTGGGAGGACGTGCGCCCCG
>CAZBBU010000133.1:0-5149 GCA_964489965.1 uncultured bacterium | reverse complement strand
TATAAGAGTACCTATTATACCTTGACTGGCCCGGCCACCCGCATGAGCGGCGGCCGGGCTGACTGCTTCGTATGGAGTCAGCGGCTGCTGCTCACCCTGAAGTAGATGGTGGGCAGGTCTTCCGCCGCCATTGGAACCGTCGTGAACGGTGTGTCGGGCCGCCAGGCCCGCTGCAGGTTGATGGCGCCCTCCAGAGTGTCGCCGGCAGTGGTGACCAGCACGAACCCCTGGTCGGCGTAGAAGTTGCCTGCCGGTTGGTCGTGCAGGGTGAGCTCGAAGGTGGCGGCTCCGCCACTGTGGAACGGATAGAGGCCGCGGGGCCATGAGGCGACGCCGATGTCCGTGCCTGCCGGCGCCAGTTTCAGCCGCAGGACGACGGTGGCGTCATAAGTTTCGCCGTTGAATACGGCGCTGCCCTCGGCCTCCAGCTGGAAGTACAGGCCGGATGGTTCCGCCAGCTCGACGATGCTGGCCTTCATCTCACGGTTCATGGTGCGGCTGAAGTCACCGTCAACACTGAAATGGAACCCATCTCCTGCCGGCATGGTCAATCCCGCGGGGCCGACGCAGTTCGTGAAGGCCTCTTCGGACAGGAGGCCAAGATCCCGCAGGAACGCCAGTTTGGTGTAGACGGCGGCGGTTCTGTTGCTGATACCGCCACCGGACGCGTGCAGTGCCTGGCAGGCGTGGTCCCTGCCCTCGGGGCGGGTCACCGGCAGGCTGATGGCTTCGATGTGATGCACGTCGCGCGTTACAGCCAGTGTCACCATCTCAGCCATGTCCTCACCTGGCTTCCGTGAACCGTACTCGGTCATGAAACCGGCCTCTGCCAGTTCCGCCGGCGAACTGCCGTATGGCTGGGCCCAGCCTGCCGCCACGAAGCTCTGATGGATCCGCTGCCACTCGGCTTCCGCGCCGCCGCGCAGCCGCATCCAGTCCGTGACCTCCTCAGCCTGGGCAACGGCAGCAGCGGACCATTGTGCCGGGTCACTCGCTTCGTCACAGAAGAAGCCCAGGGTGCAGTTGACGGCGTCGGCCATGAGCTGTGTGTTCAGGAGATGGACCGAGCTGTGGACGGACTCGTGAAGGATGGTTTCGATGGTGGTCAGCCAGATGTTGGCGCGCACTTCGTCACGGGTTCGGCTCAGGTCATGTTCGCTGGCGTGGTTTGGCAGAGAGCTCACGTGCACCGTTGAGTTGTGGCTGTTGGTCATCACCCAGCCCAGTCCGGCTTCGTCCTCGCCGACCGTTGCGGAAGTGAAGGCCACTTGCCGGACGGACGCGCACTGCAGTGGCGTCAGGTACTGCGATGCCACTTCCAGCACCTGCAACTGCCCAGGGCCGGGGGTGGCCACCAGGTCACGATAGTTCGCATGTACCCGGTCGGCGTCCGCGGGTGAGAGGGCGGTCAGGTTGCATGTCTGGGCCAGCGCAGCGGTCAGGCTCAGGGCTCCGAGCGCGAACAGGATGATGCGTGAGACTCTGACGAACATCCAGAGATGCTAGCGCCGGTGCGTCAAAGGGGCGTGAATCGGGCTCAGCGGGGCCGCGCGCAGCGTTATCATTCGGTTTACACACCGACCCATCCGGGCTTGTGGACGGAGGAAGCATGATGACTGTGACTGCCGCTAGCTTGACGAAGGAACTGCTGGAGCGCCACCGGCGCGCGCTGCTGCCCATCCAGTCCCGCATGTTGCTATATGGCGACGAACCGCTGGCGGTGGAGCGGGCCAAGGGTGACTGGCTCTGGGACGTTGAAGGAAACCGTTACCTGGATTTCTTCGGAGGAATCCTGACCGTTTCCATCGGGCACGCCAACGACGAAGTCAACGCTGCCGTCGAGGCGCAGATCCACAAGTTCGGTCATACCTCCACGCTGTACCTGAACGAGGTGACCATTGAAGTGGCCGAGTTCCTGGCCCGCGTCACGCCGGGCCGGTTGCAGTACTCCTTCTTCACCTCAAGCGGCACGGAAGCCAACGAAACTGCGGTGATGGCAGCCCGGGCTTACACCGGCAACAAGGACATAGTTGCGCTGCGCCACGGCTACAGCGGGCGGAGTGCCGGCATGATGTCCCTCACCGCCCACTCCACCTGGCGCAGCGGCGGCGTGTACGACGGTTACGTCAAGCACGTCCGCAGCCCCTACATGGGCCGCCGGCCCAAGGGCATGTCCGAGGATGACTACCTGGATTTCCTGGTGGATGACTTCAGGGACTTCCTGGACACCAACACCGATGGTGGCATCGCCGCGTTCTTCGCCGAACCCATCCAGGGCGTCGGCGGGTTCCAGCCTGCACCTTTCGAATACTTCAAGAGAATCGAGCCACTGGTACGCGCCGCGGGCGGAATCATGATCATCGACGAGGTGCAGACGGGCTGGGGCCGGACGGGCGGTCACCTCTGTGCAATCAACCATTGGGGCATCGAGCCGGACATCATGACCTTCGCCAAGGGCATCGCCAACGGGGCTCCGGTCGGGGCCACCGTGATGGTTCCCGAGGTGGCGGAGGCGCTCAAGGCCTCAACCCTGGCCACCTATGGCGGCAACGCCGTGTCGATGGCACAGACACTGGCGACGCTCAGGTACATCGAGCAGAACCGCCTCTGGGAGAACGCCGAGTCTCAGGGGAACAGGCTGCGCGCCTGCCTGGACGAACTGGCAGCAGAGTTCGACTCGATAGCCGACGTGCGCGGCATGGGCCTCATGCAGGCCATTGAGTTCGCCGACCCGCAGAGTGGCAAGCCGGACGCCGGGCGCGCCACCCGCCTGGCGGAAGAGGCTCGCCGGCGCGGGCTGCTCATCGGCAAGGGTGGCCGCTACGGCAACGTCATGCGCATCGCGCCGATGCTCAACGTGAGCAGCCAGGTGATGGACCAGGGTCTGGAACTTCTGGCCGCCTCTGTCCGAGCCGTAGCCTGAGAATCAGGAGCGGCTGGCGAGCCAGGCGAGGGTCTTGTCCGCCAGCCGGTCAAAGGCCAGCACTGACTGCTCGATGTGCTCCTCCTCCGTGTCTTCGATCTTGTTGTGGCTGATGCCGTAAAGGCTCTGCACGAACATCATCACTGTGGGTATGCCTGCGCGGGCCACCTCGGCGGCGTCGTGCAGCGGACCTGAGGGCAACCGGTGGCTCTGGCCCGCCACCTCCGTGATCGCTTCGTCACACAGTTCGATCAGGTCGTCATCGAAGGGGATGGGCTCTATATCCCAGAGTTTCTCCCATCTGACGGTGGCTTTGGCCCGCTCAGCGTGCTCCTCGCTGGCTGCTTTGGCGTCAGCGAGCAGTGCGGCCAGCTTGTCCGCGTCAAGGTGGCGCTGGTCCAGGGTGATGGTGCAATCCTCGACCACGCTTGTGACGATGCCGGGCCTGGTCTGGCAGGAACCGATGGTGCTGACGCCTCCGTGCCTGTCGGTGATGTCATAGACGACCTGGGCCATGCTGCCTGCCGCCAGGAACGCGTCCTTGCGGCGGTGCATCGGCGTCGAGCCCGAGTGGGCAGCCTGGCCATGGAAGTGGATTGCGTGCCGCTCGACTCCGTAGGTGCCCAGCACCACACCCAGGGGAAGGCCGAGTTCCTCCAGCACGGGACCCTGCTCAATATGAAGTTCCAGGTAGGCACCGGCATTCTCCTGGCCCGCAGTGGCCCTGGGCGCGTCTTCCAGGTTGATTCCCTGTGACTCGAGGGCGGCGGCCAGCGTGATGCCGTCCTTGTCGACCAGGGTGCGGCAGCGTTCCATGTCCAGGTTGCCGGAGAAGGCGCTGGAACCGAACAGGCTCATGCCGAACCTGGCGCCCTCCTCGTCCGCCCAGTCGACCAGTTTGACGGTATGCGGCGGCTTGCTGCCCTGGTAGTCATTGCAGATGCGCCGCAGTGACTCGAGTGCGGCCAGCGTGTTCAGGCAGCCGTCCAGCCAGCCTCCGTTCGGCACGCTGTCGATGTGGCCGCCCATGAGCAGCGCCCTGGGGTTCTCGCCCTCCAGCGTGGCCCAGAGGTTGCCCGCGGCGTCTTCCTCTACCGTGACCGGCAGTTCAGACAGCTTGGCCTTGAGCCAGTCGCGTGCTGTCTTCCACACGGGTGTGAAAGCGACACGCTGGGCACCGTCATCGTTGCCTGTCAGTCTGCGGAGCTCCTTGAGCTCTGCCACCGTTCTTCCAGGTTGTACTTTCATGGCCAATTGTAACAAACGGCCCCGGTCGGAACTTGCCGACGCCGGGGCCGTGTCAGATCGGTTGCCTGTCAGCTCAGAACTGACGGGTCCAGCTCTTGGGCCAGCGTTCCACGACCACCTTGGTCTCGGTGTAGAACTCGACGCCATGGCGGCCCTGTGCATGCAAGTCGCCGAAGAAGCTGTCACCCCAGCCGCTGAACGGGAAGAACGCCATGGGTGCGGCGACGCCCAGGTTCACACCGATGTTGCCGGCGCGCACGGAATGGCGGAAGGCGCGGGCGTTGGCGCCGGAGCTGGTGAAGATGCAGGCCTGGTTGCCGAAGGCGCGGTCGTTCACCATCTCGATGGCCTCCTCGATATTGCTGGCGTGCATCAGTGACAGCACCGGTCCGAAGACTTCGGTGGTGGCGAGGGTGCTGCCGGCTTTCACGTCATCGAGCACGGTCGGGTGGTAGAAGAAGCCGTTGGCGAAGCCGTCCACGTCAAGGTTGTCACCACCTGCGAGCGCGCGGGCGCCCTCGCTGATGCCCTGCTGCACGAGCCCCTGGATCCGCTCGCGGCTCTGCTGGTTGATGACGGGGCCCATCTGCACACCCTCGTCAAGCCCGTAACCGACCTTGCGGCTCTGTGCGTCAGCGATGATCCGCTCGGTGAACTCGCTGCGGGCTTCGCCGACGGTGATGGCGACGCTGGTGGCCAGGCAGCGCTGGCCCGCGCAACCGAACGCGGAGTCCGCAAGGATGCGGGTGCTCATCTCCATGTCCGCGTCAGGCAGGATGACGGCCGGGTTCTTGGCACCGCCCTGGGCCTGGGCGCGCTTGCCGTTGGCTGCGGCACGGGAGTACACGTACTTGGCGATGGGGGTGCTGCCCACGAAGGACACGCCCCGGATCAGCGGGTGATCGAGGATGGCGTCCACGGTTTCGCGGCCGCCGTTGACCAGGTTGCCCTTTGCCCTGGCATAAAGCTGGGAGTAAT
>CAZBBU010000132.1:4543-5213 GCA_964489965.1 uncultured bacterium | reverse complement strand
ATACGGCAGCGAGGTGACCGGGTACGGCCCCGGCCGCCTCGCCAGATCAGTCTGCAGAACCGGATTCAGTTGCCTCGCTGGTGCCAGTCATCGGCGACTTCCGGGCCGGTCGAGTCAATGTGCTCGGGCAGGAGAGGCGGATTGCTGGCTTGCGCCTCTGGTGTCGGGTCGGGCTTCTCAGGTTCGGGCTCAGGCTGCCGGGCCGCCGGTGTGCCACCACCGCTGAAGCGGGGCAGGTTGACCGGGGTGCCGTTTCGCACCATGTAGAGGCCGGCGGCGATCAGTATCACAGGCAGCACCCAGGTGCCACTGGCGCCCCAGATGAGCAAGGCGAGTCCGGCGCTGGCCACGGCCGGGATGATGGCCCATGACTGGGCGTGACGCGGCAGCACGTACAGGCTCAGGAAGGTTGCGGCCATACCAAGGAAGAAAACCGTTCCTGCGTTGACCCAGCGCCAGGACATCTCTTCCATCACCACCGCGGCCAGGGTCAGGAAGGTGCCAGCGGGAATCACTGCCCACCAGCGACGGGCATCCTCGCGGTACACCGTCAGAAAGCCCAGTCCGGTGATTCCCAGGAACCAGGCGCCGCCGTGGTCGCCGGTCACGGTGGCGGCGCCACAACCCAGCAGGACGAATCCGGCGATGAGCAGCCACAGTTGACGCCTGC
>CAZBBU010000132.1:0-4533 GCA_964489965.1 uncultured bacterium | reverse complement strand
GCCGTAGTACTGGCTCAGGAGCCAGGCTCCCAGGCCGCCGAGCACGAGCAGTCCGACGATTCCGCCGAAACCACCGATGATTCCCATGTTCGACAGGGCCAACAGTCCGCCCACTGCAATCAGCACGACTCCAAGGCTGGATCCTGTTCCCGGCCTGCCGGAATTCTCAGTCATTCGGTTCATGTACTTCCTCCCGTTCGGCCGCCTGCGCCTTCCCTGCGTCTGAGTGACGCTGTGGCGGCGGCACGGCGCCTCATCTGTTCCGACTCTAGGCCGCGTGTCCACATGGCCGCATCATGAAAAGGTAGGAGGCAGCCGTACATCCTAAGTCGGAGGACGGGCGATGGCCCACTGCCTTACCATGTGGCCATGGCTGACGAACCGGCTCCCGAATCCGCACCGATCAGGGTCCTGCTGGTGGACGATCACGTTGTCGTACGCCAGGGATTGAAGATGGTGCTGTCGCTGGAGGATGACTTTGAAGTGGTGGGCGAGGCTTCCAATGGTGAGGAGGCGGTGGTACAGGCCCACAACCTGCTGCCGCAGGTCGTGCTCATGGATCTGCTCATGCCCGTGCTGAACGGTGTCGATGCCATCAGGAGCATCAAAGCCGAGCTGCCTGAGATCGAGATCGTGGCGCTCACGAGCGTCCTTGAGGACCGCCTGGTGATCGACGCTGTTGAGGCAGGTGCCATGGGCTATCTGCTGAAGGAAACCGGCCCGGAAACCCTGTTCGAGGCGATCCGCGCTGCCTCCCGCGGCGAGGTCCGCCTGGACCCGCGCGCCCGCAAACGGCTCTTGCGCGAGGTGCGCACCCCGGAGATGCGCGAGTCACTCACCGCACGTGAGACTGATACGCTGCGCCTGCTGGCCAGGGGCATGGCCAACCGCGAGATAGCGGCAGAGCTCGGTGTGTCCGAGATGACCGTGAAGACCCACGTTTCCAGCATCCTCTCCAAACTGGATCTGAAGAGCCGGACGCAGGCCGCCCTGTTCGCGTTGCGTGAGGGTCTGGTCGGACTGGAGTGAGTTTCTGAACGAAGTTCCCTTCCTGCGGCGCCTGTCAACCAGGCTCACCGCACTGATTCTGGCGGTTGTGGCGGTGCTGGCTGGTGCTGCCATAGCGCTGCTGGCCCGTGGATTCAACCTGGCCCAGGAAGGGCTTCTGAATGCGGAGGGTATGGCGAGCGCCGACCTGGACGCCATCATCAGGGGCACCGTCATCAACCTGCTGGCAGTGTTCCTGTTCACCCTGGTGGCCGCCACCATCTTCTCCCGCAACCTGCTGACGGAACCGATCGAACAGTTGGCACGTGGCGTACGTGAGGTTCGCGAGGGCAACCTGGGGGTAACGCTGCCGGTCACCTCCGGCAGCGAGCTGGGCCAGCTGGCACGCTCCTTCAATGACATGTCGGAGCGGCTGGCAGAACGAACGCGGGACCTGACCGAGTCAAACGAGGCGCTGAGGGCCAGTGAGAAGCGTTACGCCGAGGCGCTCGAGCATACTGAGCAACGTGTTGCCGAGCGGACGGTCGAGCTGCGGGCACTGCTCGAGCTGTCCAACTCCACGGCCCTGACCCAGGAGCTTCATCCGCTGCTCGACAGCATCCTCGACAGGCTGGGCGAGGCCGTTCCCCACGACGGCGCGGCGGTGCTGGAACTGGATGCCATCGGTACCCTCAAGCCGGTCGTGGTGCGTGGCAGCAACGAGGACAACCACCTGAGCCTGCCGCTGGTCGTCCGTGACAAGAAGCTGGGCCGGCTCGTGCTGTTCCGCTCCGGCGAGGCCGAGTTCGACGAGGACCAGCGCTCCATCGCCAGTGCTTTCGCCAATCAGGTTGCGATCGCACTGGAGAATGACAACCTCTACGAGCAGGTTCACGAGCGCGCCGCATTCGAGGAGCGCCAGCACCTGGCCCGCGAACTGCACGATTCGGTGTCACAGGCGCTCTACGGCATACTCCTGGGAGCGCACACGGCGCAGAAGCAGCTGGCGACATCGCCCGACAAGGCCGTTGAGGCTTTGACCTATGTGGAGAACCTGGCGCAGGCCGGCCTGGCCGAGATGCGGGCACTCATCTTTGAGCTGCGTCCCGAGGCACTCGAGCGCGACGGACTGGTAGGCGCCCTGCGCAAGCTGCTGGACGCGCTGGAGACACGCCATGAACTGAACGCCCATGGCGAACTTGGCGAGGAACCCGATCTGCCGCTTTCCAGCAAGCAGGTGGTGTACCGCATCGCTCAGGAGGCCACACACAACGTCGTCAAGCATGCCCACGCACAGAATGTCTGGCTCAGCCTCGGTCCGACCGAGGGTGGTTACCGGCTGGTGGTCCGTGACGACGGGCTGGGCTTTGACCCGGACCTGGATTACAGCGGGCATCTGGGCCTCAAGTCCATGCGGGAGCGGTCCGCGGGCCTGGGCGGCCGCATTGAGATCAACAGCAGCGTTGATGAGGGAACAATCGTCGAACTGACGCTGCCGCTGACCGAACAGCTTGCCGGCCACGACCGGGAGTCGGACGCATGAACCTGGAACGGGGGCGGCTCCTGGGCCTGGTGCTGGTGGCGGCCGGCCTGTTGGCGATGCTGAACAGCATCCCCTTCTTCCGCATGCTGCCTTCTTTCATATGGCTGCTGCTCCTGATGGGCGTGGGCGCCGTTGTGTGGACGGCCAGCAATCTGCGTCTGCCCTTCTGGCAGCGGCTTGTGATCTATGTGCTGATCGGTGTCTACGCCACCACCTCCACGGGCAGTTTTGCAGGCGCGGCCGCCACGGGCTTCATAGCCATGGCGTTCCTGCTTACTTACGCCATGCAGCCCAGGAACTGGTGGGCCCTGATTCCGGGTGGAGTCATGACAGCGGTGACGCTGATAATCCTGCTGGGCAATTTCTTCCCGGGCTGGCAGTCCGGGCCGCTGTTCATGCTCATGCTGTCCGCCACCTTCTCCGTGCTGTACCTGCTGCCCCAGGAGCGGGGCGGCCAGCAGTGGGCGCGTTACCCGGCACTGGCGACCATCCTGATCACGCTGATCATGAACGATCCCAGCGGGCGCACGCCCTCCTGGCTGATCCCGCTGCTGCTCATCGGCAGCGGTGCGGGGATACTGTGGTGGATCCGCAGGCGGCCGGGTTAGGGCGCAGCCAACTGCGCGTCTTCCTCCACGGACTCAGGGTACAGGTGAACCCAGTCAGTTATCGAGGCGATCACCCTGTTCAGACCCACGCCCGCCTCGGTCAGTTCGTAGCGGGTCCGCGGCGGCATAACTGACTCGACGGTACGCAGAATGACACCGCGCCGCTCCAGGCTCACCAGCCGGTTGGACAGGGTGACGGCGTTCACGCCGCCCACTGCCCGGGCCAGCTCATTGAAGCCGTGCGGCCCGGCGAGCAGGGCGTGGATGATGTGCAGATTCCACTTCTCCTGCAGCAGGTCAATGGCTGCATGAATAGGGCAGAAGTTCTTCTCCATGCTTCGGATGATAGCACCGCCTCACTACGTTTGGTGTAGTGCTTGACTTTTTATAGCACTACATCTTACGATGCAGTCAGTTGACCGGGGAGCGCCAGGTGGCGTCCGGCATCAGGGCCGCAATGCTGCGGTCAATCCACACCACCACAGGAGCAGCAATCATGATTTGGAACATTGACACCACGCACAGCCATGTCGACTTCAGCGTTCGTCATATGGGATTCTCTACCGTACGCGGCCGCTTCCGCGAATTCGAGGGCTTCCTGGAAACCGATGACAACAACGTGCCCCAGCGCATCGAAGTCACCATCCAGACTGAAAGCATCGACACCGGCGTGGCAGACCGTGACAACCACCTGCGCAGCCCCGACTTCTTTGACGCCGCCACCAACCCCCAGATCACCTTCAAGAGCACCAGCATCACCAACAAGGGCGGGAACCGCTACGAAGTGACCGGTGACCTGGACATGCACGGCGTCGTGAAACCCGTCACCTTCGACGTCGAAGGCGCCGACCCCATCACCGACCCCTACGGCCTCAAGCGCGCGGCAGCCTCCGGCACAGCCGAGCTGAACCGCAAGGACTGGGGCCTCACTTGGAACCAGATCCTGGAAGCCGGCAGCGTGATGGTCAGTGAGAAGGTCAAGCTCTCCTTCGAAGTCGAGATCACCGCGCAGCAGTAAGCTGCACCGGCAGACCGGGTCGACTCCCCGTGGCCGGTCGTGGCCACGGGGAGTCGCCGTATGTGGCTGCCAGCAGCGTCAGGCCGACTTCAGCAGCCCGGCGTAGGCCTGCCGGAACTTGGCTACCTTCGGCGCGATGACCGCCGCACAGTAACCCTGGTTGGGGTTCTGCTCGAAGTAATCCCGATGGTAGTCCTCGGCATCGAAGTAACTGCTGAGCGGCTCGATGCTGGTGACTATCGGAGCGCCGAAGACTTCTTCGGACTCAAGCTGCTGTTTCAGGGCTTCAGCAACGCGCGCCTGTTCATCGTCGTGGGCGAACACCACGGAACGGTACTGCTCACCTACGTCGTTGCCCTGCCGGTTCAGCTGGGTCG
>CAZBBU010000131.1:3402-5217 GCA_964489965.1 uncultured bacterium | reverse complement strand
AAGCACGTGTACACGTCAGTCGCAGCCTGCGCAGCAGGCAGCCAAGCATGCAGGTAATCTCCGTTTTCAACCACGCAGGCGGGGTCGCCAAGACCAGCACCGTCCGTGATCTGGGCTATGTGTTGGGTGCCAAGGGCTACAAGGTGCTGCTGATCGACCTGGATCCACAAGCGAACCTGACGCGCTGGCTAGGTGTCGATGGCGACATCGAACTCGAAGAAACCGCCTACCCGGCAATCATGTCAGGCAGTGATGAAGACGGTAGTGCGGAACGGCAACTGCCGGAACCGCGTCACGTGCACGGCATCGACCTCATACCGGCGAGCCTCGGCCTGGCGGTACTGGAACGCGAGATCATCAGTGTGTTCATGGGCATCGTTCGGCTTCGCGAAGCCGTACGAAAGCTGAGCGGCTACGACTTCGTGCTCATCGACTCACCGCCAAGCCTGGGCCAGCTGTCGGCACTGGCGGTGGTCGCCGCCGACCGCGTGGTCGTGCCCGTACCGACCAACCGCAAAGGACTGGACGGGATACCCACCGTCATCCGCATGGTGCGGGAGTACCGCAAGGCGGCACCCAATCTGAAGATCGCAATGTTCGTTCTCACGCAACACGACCGCAGGACCAGGCACGACCGGGACAGCCTGGAGGTCATCCGCTCCGAACTCCCCACCGTGGCCGCAGTATCAAGCCCACTCAACAGTCGTCCGGCCATCTACTCGGACACCAAGGTCAGTGGCCTGCCGGTGCCGCTGTACGCACCGGGCAGTGAATCGGACCTGGAGATCCGTAAGGTAACCGAGGAGCTTCTTGACGCACTGGAGGTGACCAGGTGAGCGCCAAGCGTGACCTGGACAGGGATTCGCTGTTCAAGAGCATCCTCGGAGACCTGGGTGGCGACGCCGAACCGGAAGCCACCAGCCAGATAGCGGTCAGCGCCATCCGCTTCAACCGTGACCAGCCCAGGCGCCACTTTGACGAGGTTGCACTGGCAGAACTGAGTGGCAGTATCGCCAAGCGCGGAGTGCTGGAACCGATCCTGGTCAGGCGGCAAGGCAACGAGTTCGAGCTGATCGCCGGTGAGCGGCGCACGCGCGCGGCCATTGCGGCGGGGCTGGAACAGATTCCGGCAGTCGTCCTGGACGTTGATGACGATGCCGCGCTGGAGATCTCCATCATGGAGAACCTGCAGCGTGAGGACCTGAACGCGGTGGAGGAGACCGAAGCCGTCCTGCGCCTGCTGCAACTGCAACTTGAAGCAAGCCGTGACCAGGTGGTGGGCATACTCCAGGAGATCTACAACGAGGAACGCGGCCGCGGTGGCGCGGGCAAGCATGGTGAGCCGGTGAAGCGGGAACTCAAGGAGCTGCTGGCGCGACTCGGGCGCTTCACGGCCAGCTCCTTCTACGTCAACCGGGTGCCCATACTGGAATTTCCGGACGAACTGCTGAACGCCGTGCGCACAGGTGCCCTGGAATTCACCAAAGCACAGGTGCTCGCCCGCGTGAAGGATGACAAGCTGAGGAACCAACTGCTGATCGATGCCGTGGCCAATGGCTTGACCCTCAGCCAGATTAGGGCCAGGGTGGCGGGCCCGAACCGGCAGAATCCCGCGAGCGATCCGCTGGTGGACCGCACGCGCAAGAAGCTCACCGGTCGCCGCATGGCCAGCCTGTCAAGCAAAGACCGCAGCCGCGTAATGAAGCTTCTTGAAGAGCTGCACGAGCTCCTGGACGACTGAAACAACAGATCGGCAGCAAAAGACGAGGGGAGAGGTGGGTGCCCCACCGCCACCCCCCCCCCCCAACGCATGTG
>CAZBBU010000131.1:0-3392 GCA_964489965.1 uncultured bacterium | reverse complement strand
ACCCCTCATCGCTTCAAACTGCGGGGGGGGGGGGGGCCCCCCACCCCCCCCCCACCTCTCCCAATCGCTTGTGAGTTTCAGTACAAGCTACTCACTGTCAATCGAGTAAACGATGTTCAGGTTGACGGACACGCTAAGTTCACCTGCCTGCACAGGGACACTGGCCGCCTGGGCCGTCATCGCGTAATTGCGTGATTCCGAGCTGGGCACGCCACCGGACGAGTACTCTTCGATCAGGACGGGGACGCCCAGCGTCACGCCGGTGAGGGCCGCCAGCTGTTCCGCACGCGCCCGTGCGTCCTGCACGGCCAACTCGCGCGCCTGTGCGCGCAGCTCGGCTGGGTCCGCGATGGTGAAGGTCAGGGCGGTCACCTGATTGGCGCCACCCTCCAGCGCCAGTGAAAGTAGTTCGCCGACCTGCGTGGTGTCACGAACCGTCACGCGAACCGAGTTGACCACCCGGAACACGGGCTCAAGCAGCTCACCTTCGTCATCGCGACGATCCTCACGGTACACGTTGAAACTGCTGGTCCGCACGTCACTCTCGGCCACGCCGGCTTCCAGCATCGCGCTGATAATCGCGTCCGCCACGGCATTGGACTCTTCGGTGGCTGCGGACACGTCAGCATCCAGCGTGTTGATACCCACTGTGAACTCGGCGGTGTCGGGTGCCCCCCAGACGGTGCCGGTTCCGCTCACGCGAATGCCCTCGCTGTTCTGGGCGAGCGCGATTCCAGCGGTAAACAACAGGGCCAGCAGGCTGCTGCGAATCATCAGGTGTTTGAACATACGTCCACTTCCTTTCGGTGGCCGCCGGTTGCGGCTGATCACTGCCGCTAACGTTATGGCACCGGCAACTGATAAACCTGTGCGGAAGGTTGGTTTGAGTTGAGCGATCTGCCATCTTCCACTCAGGGAGCTTCCGGACTCAACCATCCGCTGAGACCCAGGCCGAGCAGCAGGAGACCCAGGCCCAGCACGATGAAACCAACGACTATGAACACCACGGTTCCGGACGGGTCATCCTGATTGGGGCTGCGGGTTGGGCGCAGGTCACGATAAGTACGGCGGGCGTTGCTGATGCGGTAGGTGAGGAACCCACCTGCACCCAGCGTCAGTATGCCTCCAATTATGGTCAGCGCATTCAGCCAGGTTGCTTGCATGTCTGTTGCCTCCTGCCGGCACCTTAGCGACCATTGCCGCGCTGCACTTGGCACCTGGCCACATACTGCCAGCTTGTTTCAGGCCGGTTCATTGCCGCCGGAAGCCGCAGCAGTTGTAGTATGTGGCAACTCAAACCATGGATTGGGGACATTGTATGGACTCGAATGAATTTGAAAGCCGTCCGGTAACCGGGGTAGCCACGGCCAAGGCTGACATCACCAAGCGTGCGATTGCTGCCGTCATCGATGGCGTCATCGCAGGCATTCTGGGCATCGTGCCATTCGTCGGCGCCTTCCTTGGCGGCCTTTACATCCTGCTGCGTGACGGACTTGACGTTGAGTACCTCAAGGGTCGCTCGCTGGGCAAGACGCTCATGAAGCTGCGGGTAGTGCGTGATGATGGCCAGCCGATGGACATGAATACTTCCATCCGGAGGAACTGGACCCTCTCACTCGGCCTGCTCGTCTCAATCCTCGCGCTGATTCCCATCCTCGGCTGGATCGCCGGCCTGTTCGTCGGTCTCGTCTCAGGTGTTCTGGGCATCATCGAGGCAGCGCTGGTGTTCATGGACGCTGAAGGTCGCCGTTTCGGTGACCGTACCGGCGGCACCAAGGTCGTGGAATCCGTCGACTGAAACTCACCAGGGCGACCGCTTGTACGTCCGGGCGCTGCGCGCCTCGACCGCCTGCAGCGAATCCGCTGTAATGCTGAGCAGCTGACCAGAGCCACTGGCGCTGCCCTCAACCAGCAGCAGCTTGCTGTCCCTGAGTGTGCGGTACTCCAACTGCCACAGTTCGGGCTTAACGATGACCTGTGCCAGCTGCTCACCGTCCTCCAGCATGACGAACGCCACCCCGCCGGCCGTGGGTGGCTTCTGCACGCCCACAACCAGCCCGGCCGTGCGCACCCGGCCGCCCCGAACCAGGGACAGTGGCATGACGCCGAGATCGCGCAACTGCGAACGCAGGTAATCAAGCGGATGCAGCCGTGAGCCACTCATGCCTGTCAGCTCAATATCCCAGGACAAGCTCTCCTCACGCGCCAGTGGCTGCAGAACCGGACGGTCAGCCTCCGGCTTGAACAGAGGAGGCTGGCTCACCTGACTCCCCGGCTGCAGTGCATAAGCCTCGTACAGCGCCTGACGTCGCTCCTGCAGGGAGTCGAAGGCGCCAGCCCTCACCAGTGCCTCCAGCAGATCCGCAGGAATCTCCACGCGCCCCAGGAAGTCAGCCACGCTCCTGAACGGCCTGCGACTGGCCTCCCAGCGAATCTCACGTGCCAACTCCAGCCGCATGTCACTGATGGCCGTCAACGCCATGCGAACCGCCTTGCGGCCGTCCTGCAGCCTCTCAACCCTGAAAGTCGGGCGCGAGCGATTGATGTCCAACCCCAGCAGGTCCACGCCCTTGCGTTTGCAGGCCATACGCAGTGTCTCCCGCGGCCACATGCCCGGATGCACCGTGAAGAACACTGCGAACCACTCGGCCGGGTAGTGCAGCATCAGCCAGGCGGTGGCGTAAGTGATGTGGGCGAAGCTGACACTGTGGCTCTCCGCAAATCCGAAACCGGTGAATGCGGCGCATTGCTCGAAGATCGCCTCCGCCTGTTCCGGTGAGGCATCCGGCAGCGTCCGCAGCACGCCGGCAACGAAGGCGGTGCGCATTTCATGCGCCTCCTCATCGTCGTACTTCTGCACCTTCTTGCGGAACCGGTCCGCTTCCGTCCAGTCCATGCCCGCCACCAGCCGCGCGATGCGCACCACCTGTTCCTGATACACGAGCACGCCGTAGGTCTTGCCCAGGATGGGCCGCAGTGCCTCGTGAATGTAAGTAGGCTTCTCGCGACCCAGCTTGCGGGCCACGTACGGCCGCTTGGAGCCAGACTGGATGGGACCAGGCCGGTGCAGCGCCTCCTGGTCCGCCAGCTCCTGCATCGTGCGGGGTTTCAGGATGGTGCTCAGGCCCATCTGCCCCGGGCTTTCGATCTGGAACAGCGTCATCGTGTCCCCCTGGCAGATCATGTCCCACACCGCTTCCTCCATCGGCAGGTTCCACACGTCCAGCAGCACCCCGTTGCAGCGGAACACCTCCTCGACGGCTTCCTCAAGGGCGGACAGTGCACGCAGGGACAGGATGTCCAGCTTGATCAATCCCAGCCACTCCACGTCATCCTTGTCAAACTGCAGCGCCCGGATGCCGTTCGCACTCCGGTACTGCGGCGAATACCCC
>CAZBBU010000130.1:0-5221 GCA_964489965.1 uncultured bacterium | reverse complement strand
AGATCTTCATCAACCTGGTGTTCGTGTTCATCATCGTCAACTTCCCGGCGGGCGTGATTCTCTACTTCGTGGTATCAATGCTCATACAGGTTTTCCAGTACTGGCTGATCAGCAGGCAGCAGCCCGCTGCGCCGGCGCTGGCGACCAAGTAGAATTTAGGGGATTCACATGTCAGACGATCTGGGCAAGTATCTGGACAACCTGGGCATAAGCTCGGCCGATGAGGTGGAAGAAACCGAGATTCTTCCGGAGACCTTCGATGCGGCTGAGGACCTGCCACTGGCACCGGACCTGCTGGACCCAGACTCCTCGACTGCCGAGCGGACGGAATCGTTCATGGTGTCACTGCTCCTGAACTTCGACCCGGCCTACTCCGTCACGGTTGAAGATGACAGTGCCGATGGCGAGATCCAGGTGGACATCCACGGTGGTGACCCCGGCAAACTGATAGGCCGGGGCGGCCGCACGCTGTCCGCGCTGGAGTACGTGGTCAACGCCGTCGTGAACCGCGAGGGTGCCGAGCAGATCCGCGTGAACATCGACGTCGGTGGCTACAAGCGCCGGCGTGACGAACGCCTGCGCCAGACCGCCCACCGCTCCGCGGACCAGGTGCGCAAGAACGGCGAGGCCGTCGAACTCGAACCCATGACCGCCGCCGAACGACGCGTCATCCACATGGCGCTGGCGGAAGTCCCGGGCGTACGCACCGAATCCGCCGGTGACGCGCGCGACCGCCGCGTCGTCATCTACCCCGACTGACCAGACAGATGAATGACAGCCCCGCCAGGCTGCTGAGACGTGTGAGTGAGCGCCTGGCGGCAGCAGGAATCGACAGTGCCGCCGCCGAGGCGGCACAGCTGCTTGAGGCCGTCAGCGGCCTGACCCGCTTCGAGCAGCTCACCGGCAGCGAACCACTGACGGCGGCGCAACTGGAACGTCTCGAGCAACTGCTGCAGCGCCGCGAGGCGCGCGAACCACTGCAGCTGATCCTGGGCCGCAGTCACTTCCACCACCTGGAGCTGCAAGCGGCGCCGGGCGTGCTGATCCCCAGGCCCGAGACCGAGACGCTGGTGGAGCTGGCGCTTGAACTGCTCGCTCCCCTGAGCTCACCGCTGCTGCTGGATGTAGGCACCGGCAGTGGCGCCATCGCTCTGGCCCTGGCGCAGGCCCGGCCGGACGCGCGGGTGCTGGCCACAGACGTCTCTGATCAGGCGCTGGAGCTGGCGGCACGCAACGCGCACCTGTACGGGCTGACGCTTGAACTGCGCAAAGCCGACCTGCTTGACGGGATCGCTGAAGCCGGGCAGCTGGACCTGCTGGTGAGCAACCCGCCTTACCTGCCCGATTCGGACCGCGGGGAGATCAGCCCGGAGGTGAAGCAGGACCCGGAGACGGCGCTCTTCGCCGGGCCGGACGGGCTGGCCGTGTACCGCAGGCTGCTTCAGCAGGCGCAGGCTAAGGTGAAGCCGGGCGCCTGGCTGCTGCTGGAGCTTGACCCGCGCAACGTGCGGCAGGCTGCCGCCGAAGCCGAAGGACCGGAGTGGACCGACGTTGAGGTCCTGCCCGACCTGACCGGCCGTGACCGGTTCCTGCGGCTGCTTAAGCGTCAGTCCTGAACAGGGGTTGTTGCGCTCGCGGCTTCGCTCGGCTGATCCCCGATCAGGCCCCAGATGAACAGCAGTATCGCTCCGATGACCACGCAGATGTCAGCCACGTTGAAGACCGGGAAGTCGAACGATGACACCTTGAAGTGGATGAAGTCCACCACGAAGTGATGGGCGAAGCGGTCGATCATGTTGCCCACCGCACCGGCCAGAATGATCCACAGGGCGGTACGCCCGAAGAGCGGCAGTTGACGGCCGCGGCCAAGCAGGTAAACCAGCAGGCCGACGGACACCAGGGCTGACAGGATCCCGAGCAGGAACACCCCGTCGATGTTCAGCCCGAACAGCTCGAGGCTCACGTTGCGGAACAGGCCGAAGGCAGCGCCGTTGTTCTCAACGTAGGTGAAGTTGAAACCAAGCGCCAGGGGCATCGATTCCCCCGGAGCGAAAGTGCGGGCGGACCAGGCCTTGGTCAGTTGGTCAACGACCACCAGCACGGCGGCCAACAAGGGAAGCATAAGCCCAACTATAACTGCTGCTCCCGCACGGGGAATGCAGCCTGCATGGGCGGTATAGTGGCGCCAAACAAGGATTTTCAGGTCAGCAGCCGGGCCGCACAGCCCGACCTGACCATGAGGAGTGAATGCCAATGTCCGCCCAGCATCCAGAACTGTCCGAACGACTCAAACAGGAGACGGACAAGCCTCTGCTCGCGCGCTTCGCCGGCCTGCTGTTCGAGAAGGCCAACCCCGACTTCCTCGAGTCATTCGACGCCGACAGCCTCGTGAAGATGGCGGCCGGCGCCCTGGACTTCTTCAGCAGCGGCACCGGCGGCAGGACGCCGCGCGTGGAAGTGTTCAACCCCGACCTTGAGACCGACGGCTGGGAAAGCCCCTACACCGTGGTGCGCATCGAACTGAGCGACCGGCCCTTCATCGTTGACTCCACCAAGGCCGAGATCCGCCGCCAGGACTACGAACTGTACTACCTGCTCCACCCCGTCTACGGTGTGACGCGCACCAGCGACGGTGAACTGTCTTCCCTCGAGCGGCCCGGTGCACCGCAGGTGACGGAGAACCAGGCTTTCGAACTGTTCTTCATCGAGAAGGAGACGGACCCGGAGCGCCTGCAGCAACTCAAGCAGGGACTGGAGCGGGTGCTGCGTGACGTGGTGCGGGCCACGGACGCCTACGAGGCGCTGCAGCAGCGTGTCCGTGAGGCCGCCGCCGTGCTGCGGGAGCGGGCCGGCCACGACTTCGAGCAGGCCGAGGAGCTCCTCGAGTACGCCAGCTTCCTGGAATGGCTGGATGATGACAACTTCGTGTTCCTGGGCTACCGCGAGTACGACATCGTGGATATAGGCGGGGAGCCCCACCTGGCGCTGACGGCCGGCAGCGGCCTGGGAATCCTGGGCTCAAGCGAGCGCAGCGCCTACCGCGAGCCCGTGAAGCTCAGCGACATAAACCCGGGCCTGCGCGAGCGCGTCACCGGCGGCACCCAGCTGGTGGTCACCAAGACCAACGCCGAGAGCACCGTGCACCGCCCGGTCCGCATGGACTACATCGGCATCAAGAAACTGGACGACAAGGGCCAGGTGATCGGTGAACGCCGCTTCCTGGGCCTGTTCACCAGCAAGGCGCTGGGCACGCCGGTCAGCTCCATCCCCATCCTCAGGCGCAAGCTGCGCCAGGTGCTGGAGCTTGACGGCGCCAGCCGCGGATCGCACGACTACAAGCAGATCGTCAGCATCTTCAACAGCCTGCCGCGCGAGGAACTGTTCTGGAACGACGCGGAGCAGCTGCAGAACGACATCCGCACCATCATGACCATGGACGAGGAACGCACCGTCCGCCTGGCAGTCAGACCAGACCCGCTGGAACGCGGCGTGGGCATCATCGTGATAATGCCGCGCGACCGTTTCAACGCCCAGGTCAGGCGCCGCGTGCAGCGCTTCCTGTCAAGCGCCGTCAAGGCCAGCCATGTCGACTACCAGCTGACCCTGGGCGAGGACGAGGAGCAGGCGCGCCTGCACTTCTACTTCACAACCGAGCTGCGCATAAGTGACATCGACCCGCGTGCACTGGAACGGCACGTCACCGACCTGAGCCGCAGCTGGAGTGAAGACCTGCGAGAACGGCTGATCAGCCGCTACGGCCGCACCGAAGGCCGCTTCCTGGCAGGCCGCTACACCGATGCCTTCGACGAACGCTACCTGGCTGACACCCAGCCGGCTGCCGCACTGCAGGACATCCACGAGCTGGAGAACCTGACCGAAGGCCAGTTCCGGGTGCAACTGCAGAGCCAGCCCGCGGCGTCCAGGCGCTACAAGCGCGCCGGCAGCCTGCGCCTCTACCATCAGGGCAACAGCCTGGTGCTGTCAGAGACCCTGCCGCTCCTGGAGAACGTGGGCCTGCGCGTGCTGGAACAGACCTCCTACCGTGTGGCGACCGAAGACCGGCAGATGGTGATCGAGACCTTCTTCGTCAAGGCTGCCAGCGGTGACGAACTGCCCAAAGGCGAGGCCGCCGAGCGGCTCACCGGCGGGCTGGAAAGCCTGCTGCAGGGCCAGGCCGAGGATGACCGGCTCAACTCCCTGCTTCTCAGCACCAGCCTCGACCTGCGCAAGATCGCACTGCTCCGGGCCTACGCCATGTACTACTCACAGATCCGGCCTGCCACCAGCCGCAGCTTCCTCGAGTCCACCCTGGTGAGCCATGCGGCCGCCACCGAAGCCATCTGGCAGCAGTTCGAAACCAGGTTCGATCCGGCCAGCGGCGCGAGCCTGGAACAGCGCCAGGACGAACTCGAAAAACAGGAAGCCAGGTTCCAGGAGCTGCTGGCCAGCGTCAGTTCACTGGCGGAGGACAACGCGCTGCGCGGCATCCGCAACCTGGTGGACTCCACCGTGCGCACCAACTACTTCCTGGGCCTGTCCCGCATCTCCTTCAAGATCGACTCGCAGCGCGTCAGCGAGATGCCGGAACCACGTCCACTGTTCGAGATCGGTGTGGCAGCACCCGGCGTCGAAGGCACGCACCTGCGGGGCGGACTGGTGGCCCGCGGCGGCATCCGCTGGTCAGACCGGGCTGACGACTTCCGCAGCGAGGTGCTGGGCCTGATGAAGACCCAGATGACCAAGAACGCCGTCATCGTGCCCGTGGGCTCCAAAGGCGGCTTCGTGATCAAGGACGCCCCCACGGACCGCGCTGAGCTGCGCTCATACGTGATGCAGCAGTACCAGACGTACGTGCGCGGCCTGCTGGACCTGACGGACAACCTGATCGACGGACAGGTCCGCCAGCCCGAAGGACTGGTCATCTGGGACGATCCCGACCCCTACCTGGTGGTGGCCGCTGACAAGGGCACTGCCAGTTTTTCGGACCTGGCCAACCAGACAGCCGCGGAGTACGACTTCTGGCTGGGCGACGCCTTCGCCTCCGGAGGCTCGCACGGCTACGACCACAAGGGGCTGGGCATAACCGCCAACGGCGCCTGGCAGTCCGCCGCGCGCCACTTCCGGGAGCTGGGCATCGACGTCAAGAACCAGGAGTTCACCGCCGCCGGCATCGGTGACATGGCCGGTGACGTTTTCGGCAACGGCATGCTCTACACCGACA
>CAZBBU010000129.1:0-5226 GCA_964489965.1 uncultured bacterium | reverse complement strand
AGCAGTACTGATCCGACGGGCGCCCCCAGGCCTTTGCTCAGGCAGATGGACACGGAATCGAAACCGCGGCACACGTCCTTTATGTCCACCTTCAGGGCCACGGCCGCGTTGAAACCGCGGGCCGCGTCCAGGTGAGTGGGCAGACCGTGCCTGTCCGCCACCTCGATGATGCGGGCACTAACTTCGAGCGGCACCACCGTTCCCCCGGCGTTGTTGTGTGTGTTCTCAAGGGCGATCAGGCCCGTCTGGGCCTTGTGGATCGAATCCTGAATGGCGGCCTCCACGTTCGCCGGGTCGGGAACACCGTAGGGCGCCGGCACCAGGCGCGGCAGGAGTCCGCCGATCACAGCCATCGAACCGGGTTCGAACTCGTAGATGTGCGCGCCTTCCGGCAGGATCACTTCAGCACCGCGCTGGCAGTGCACCGCCAGGGCGACCTGGTTGGTCATGGTGCCGCTGGGCATGAAGAGGCCGGCCTCGAAGCCGGCCATCCCGGCGAGTTCGGTCTGCAACTGGGCGACTGTTGGATCCTCGAAATAAACGTCGTCGCCCAGGCTGGCTGCACTCATGGCGCGGCGCATGCGCTCGTCAGGAAGCGTGACGGTGTCTGAGCGGAAATCTGCTGTCTGCATACGGGATTGTACGCCCGCTGCTGCTACACTGGCGCCGTGAATCCTGTTAGTGGCGTAACCAGCAAGCGCATCAGCGTGATCGGCGCAGGCATGGCGGGCAGTGACGCCGCCCTGGCCGCAGCCAGGCTCGGCGTGGCAGTCGACCTTTATGAGATGCGCCCGCAGCGCATGACCCCTGCACACAAGACCGAGGGCTTTGCCGAGATGGTCTGCTCCAACTCGTTCGGCGGCGAGGCCGCCAGCAACGCCAAGGGCCTGCTGCAGGCCGAGATGCTGGCCGCCGGCGGCGTGGTGATGACCGCTGCCAGCCAGAACCGCGTGCCGGCTGGCGGCGCGGTGGCCGTGGACCGTGAACTGCTGTCCGCCCAGGTGACGCGAGAGGTCAGCGAACACCCGCTCATCACCGTGCACCGGCAGGAGCAGGTGCGCATTCCTGATGGCATCGTGGTGCTGGCCACGGGCCCCCTTACCTCCGACGCGCTGGCCGAAGCCATCCGCCAGCGACTGGGCGGTGACTTCCTCGGTTTCTACGATGCCGCCGCTCCGGTCATCGAGGCCGATTCCATAGACATGAACATCGCCTTCAGGCGGGGCCGTTACGGGCAGTCGGCCGACTACATCAACCTGCCGTTCAACCGCGAACAGTACGACCGCTGGTTCGAGCGCCTGACCGAAGCACGCAGCCACACACCGCACGACTGGGAGAACCTGGAGTTCTTCGAGGGCTGCATGCCCATCGAGGAGCTGGGCCGGCGCGGGTATGACACGCCGCGCTTCGGGCCGCTCAAGCCGGTGGGCCTGGAACATCCCGAGACGGGCGAGCGTTTCTTCGCCGTCGCCCAGTTGCGCCAGGAGGACGCGGCCGGCCGCATGTACTCGATAGTCGGCTTCCAGACGGGCCTGAAGTGGGGGGACCAGAAGGAACTGGTGCAGTTGATGCCGGGCCTGGAGAAGGCCGTGGTGGTTCGTTACGGCGTGATGCACCGCAACACCTACCTGAACGCACCTGCCCTGCTGAACAGTGACCTGCAGTTCCGGGAGCATCCCGGCCTGTTCACGGCCGGCGTGCTGGCCGGCACGGAAGGCTACCTGGAATCCAGCGCCACGGGCTGGCTGGCCGGCAGCAACGCCGCCAGGCTGGCGCTGGGCCTGGACACGGTCACCCCGCCTGAGGAAAGCATGCTGGGCGGCCTGGTGCGTTACCTGAGCAGTGCCAACAGTGACAACTTCCAGCCGATGAACGCCAACTGGGGCCTGGTGCCCGCCATTCCCAAGCAGCGCAGCAAGGGCCGGCAGCAGCGGCGCGAGGAAGCGTTTGAAGTCGGCCTCACGGCCTTCCGCAACTGGCTTAACGGTCTCGAAACACAACCCGCGGCCACTCCGGTTCCCGCGGGAGTGTGAGCATGCGGCACCTGATCCGGATCGCTGCAAGCCTGGCGCTGCTCGCCACCGGCAGCGCGCTGGCCGAGACCAGTTACTACCGCGGCCATATTGGCGATGAACCGTGGCAGCTTGAGCTGAGCATCGACGGCAACGCAGTGCTGGGCCGCCTCGTTCACGACCATCTGCCGCTGACTTACGAGGCCGGCGGCAGCTTCGAGGAGACCGAGAACCGGGTGGTAGCCCGCTTCGGCCTGGCCGAGGGCGAACTGAGCGGCACTCTCATAGGCGAACCGGATCAGACCGGCACCTTCGAGGGCACCTTCCTGGCCTCCGGTACCGTGACCCCCTTCAGCTTCGAGAAGGTGGCGCAGTACGTCGATTACACCTTCCAGCAGGGCCTGATCCAGGCCACCAGCACCTACCCGTTCTTCAGCTCGCCCAGGCTCCAGGACATGAATGACTTCGTGCAGCCGGACCTGATGGCCGACCAGATCGAATTCATCCAGACCTCTCAGGAGGCCGAACTGAACGGGGACATCCGCAACGGCTGGTGGTTCGACTCCCGGGCCCGCATCGAGTACGCCGCACCGGGCCTGCTCAGCACGCTCGTCACGGTCAGTGACTACACCGGCGGCGCCCATCCCTCGCTCAACTTCTGGAGCTACAACCTGGCGCTCACCGGCACCAGGCTCAGGCCCTTCGATCTGGCCGACCTGTTCCTGGCCGACTCAGGTTGGCTGGAGGACGTGAGCAGCCTGGTGCTGGCCGAACTGGAGGAGCAGCAGGCCGCCTGGGTGCTCGACGGCAGCGTCAGCGACCTGAGTGCCAAGGACCTGCAGGTATTTGTGATCTCGCCCAACGGCCTGCAGTTCATCCTGGCGCCCTACCTGGTGGGACCCTGGGTGGAGGGTGCCTTCACCGTGGTTCTGCCCCTGGAATCACTGGACGGCCTGCTGGACCCGCAGGGGCCGGTGCGCCTCTTCTCTCCGGCCAGCCCGGAAACTGACCAGTAGTTTTCAGAACCGCCTGCGCCGCGGCGCAACCATTGGCAGGAGCCACAGCAGCACTACCAGCAGCAGCAACAGCGCACCGATGCCCGCGGTGATCAGCCAGGGCAGGCGCGCGGCTTCGAGCAGGTCCGCTGGCACTGCCCGCAGGAGCGCCCTGATTCCTTCTGTCAGCCCGGCGATGAACCCCTGGCCGCCCGAACCGGCGGTGAGCTCCAGCGCCTGCGCCTTGCCCTGCAGCCAGTCAGTCAGTAACAGGCCGGGGAGCCCTGCCAGCAGCAACGCCAGCCCGGGGTTGCCGAGCCGGCCGCGCCCGAAGCTGCAGGCCACGAGCACCAGACCCGCCAGCACTGCCAGCGCGGTGGCCAGCCAGGCCAGGCGCAGGTAGCCGGCGGCCGCCTGGCCGCTGAATCGCCGCAGCAGCGGACCCGCCTCGCGCGCAGCCTCAACCTGGCCGGGTTCCGCCAGGAGTCCATCCAGCACCTGTGGGCCGTCCCGCTGAACCCGACTGGAAAGCCGCTCCAGCAGCAGGTTGTTGGCCTCGGCCAAGCTCAGGTTCTCAAGTTCACCGTCCTGCACCAGGCCGCGGCTCAGACCGCCGGCCAGGCCGCCGTCCTGACTGCTGGCCTGCAGCCGCTGCTGTGCGGACGCCAGCCTGTCCGAGATCTCCCCGGCGAAGCCCAGCAGCAACGCCCGGAACAGGCCGTGCAAGCCGGAGGCCAGTGGTCCGGCCACCGCCTGGTCGTAGAGTGCCAGCAGCGTCTGGTTGGCCAGCAGCTCACGTGCGGCCTGCTCACCGCCCTCCAGGAACGCGGCCGCCAGACCGTCGACCGCCAGCTGCCCTATCTCCGCAGCACTGAGCTGCTCCACTACCGAAGCATCGGCCGTCACGAACACGCCTACCAGCGGTTGAACTTCTGCACCGGGATTGTTCTGCGCCTGCGTGCGCCAGTCAGCGAGTCTTGAACCGTCCGCCAGGCCGGCACCGAGCAACGCCGCGCCCAACTGGGCGCTCACCAGCTGCCTGACCGGCCCGGTCAGTGCTCCGGAGAGCTGCTCCAGAAGCTGGGCGTCACCCGCCAGTTCCAGCACACCGCTCCTGCCTTCGGCGCGCAGGCGGCTTGTCATGACTCCGGCGATGCGGTTCTGGGCCTGTTCTGCATCAAATCCGGGCAGTTCACTGGGATCGAGCCGTATGTCGAGCCCCGGCAGCAACTGCAGTGGGCTGCCGGGGCTGAACTCGGCGTCACTGCGTGCCGCGATGCGGCTGCCTTCCTGGCCGAGCAGCACCGGCCGCAGGATGCCGGCGATCACCTGGCTGCCCGTCGCAGGCCGGGCCAGGCCGGCCAGGCTGAACAGGGCGGTGGCGACGGTGGCTGACAGGACAAGGACGATAGCGGCCACCCATTTGCTGTCGCCCCGCCAGTCTGGACTCCGGTTCCGTGAATGCATCAGGGGCATTCTATCTGCCCGGACGGAAGCATGACCGGCGGGACTGCTATCCTTTTGGGGCCATGCAACTCCTGCTGCTGCCGCTGCTCGGCCCCCTTCACCTCAGGTATCCCGCCCTCAACACCGTGACGGTGCGGGATGTGGCCGCTGCCTTCCAGCCGGAACTGCTGGCCACCACCGCCCTGACGGGTGAGGAGCTGGCCGGTGATTCCTGGCGTGACACCTTCGAACTGGCGCTGCCCCTCACGGTGCTGCCCTGGGCCCGGGCCGAAGGCCTGGAACTGCTGGGACTGAGGCAACCGAGTCCCGATCCCAGCGCGGAGGCTGACTTCCGGCGCTACGCCCGGGAGATGCCCGCGCTGCAGGAGCAACTGAATCAGGTGGCACCACTGGAGACGCAGCTTCAGCAGTTGCTCGGGGGCCGACTGACGCTCCGCACGCTGGGCCAGGAGGCGCTGCCGTTGATCCGCAGCATCGAGAGTGCCCTGCTGGAGGCTGCCGGTGACGGGCCCGCAACTGACTGGCGGCATGAACGGGCCCGCAAGGCGGTGGCCCGGCTGCTCGGCCAGGCGGCCGGGCGCAGGCTGGTGCTGTTCGCAGGTCTGCAGGAGCTGCCGGCACTGGAGCTGGCACTGGAGGCGGTCGGCGTGCAACCTGAGCCGCTGCCGGAACAGATCGAGGTCTCGGAAGCCGCACGTTCGCGCAGCCTGCTGGACCACGCGCTGCTCGCCGAGGGTGACGCCGATGCTGCC
>CAZBBU010000128.1:4658-5263 GCA_964489965.1 uncultured bacterium | reverse complement strand
CACGCTTCCAGTTCGCCAAGCGTCAATCCGAGAAGCACCACCCCCTGAGTGAACTCATCACCATGGACCGCGAACGCTGCATCCACTGCAAGCGCTGCGTCAGGTTCTTCGCCGAAGTACCCGGCGACGAGGTGTTGGACTTCATCGAACGCGGCGGTCACACCTACATCGGAACCGCCGAAGAACACCTGCCCCGCAACTTCACCGGCATCATCACGGACATCTGCCCTGTCGGGGCGCTGCTGGACACCACCAGCCGTTTCCGCGGCCGCAACTGGGAGTACGAGCACGTTCTCAGCACCTCCCCGGACGACGCCTCCGGCTCGGCGATCATGATCGACGCGCGCACCGGTCGCATCGAACGCATCCGTGCGGCCCTCAACCCGGAGATCAACAAGACCTGGATCGACGACGGCGTGCGCTTCGGCCACGAGTACACGGACGCGCCCGACCGCATCCGCGAACCACTGCTCCGCATAGATGGCGAACTCAAGCCTGCCAGCTGGCCCGAGGCGGCCGCCTACATAGCCGAGAAACTCAGCGGCTTCAAGGCCGGCGAGACCGGCATCCTCGTTCCCGACTCGGTGGTGACCCCGAGCTATGTC
>CAZBBU010000128.1:0-4648 GCA_964489965.1 uncultured bacterium | reverse complement strand
ACCGGCATCATCCTGCGCGCGGACTCCACCCTGGAAGAAGGCGTGGCCGCCCGCGAGCTGGCTGCCGACCTGGGCAGCCCACACCTGGACCACCAGCCCAGGCCGGCGGCATCGGTGCTGCCGGAGTTCCGCACCAGGGCGGCCAGCTTCACTGACCTGGCCACCGCCGACGCGATCCTGGTGCTGGGTGACCCCACCGAAGAAGTACCGCTGATCGACCTGCGCATCCGCGACGCCCTGAAAGGCGTGCCCCCGGCGGACCTCATGCCGCACGGCGTGCCGATAGCCGACCTGAGGCTCAAGGAGCACATGCCGCTGGACGGCAGTCGCCTGGCAGTGGCCGCACCGTTCCGAACCAGCCTCATGAAGATCGCCGGCACCGTCATCAACCACGAAGCCGGTGACGAGGCCGCCATGCTGGACACGCTGTCCGGTCTGGTTTCCGGCCGCAGCAGCCAGGCGGATGACAGCCTGCAGGCAGCCGCCGAACTGCTCAGGAACGCAGAACGTCCAGTGATCGTCTACGGCGGCATGGTCCTTGACAACCCCGCCGCCGCCAAGGCAGCCGCCGGCCTGGTCAAGGCCGCCGGTGCCAGGCCCATGATCATGGGGCCGGCCGCCAACAGCTTCGGCCTGGAGCTGACCGGCGTGCTTCCGGGTGAAGGTGGCAGCGACGCCGCCGCCATGCTGGACGGCAGGCTCCGCGCAGTCATCATCTCCCAGCTCGACCCTGCCATGGCGCCAGCCGTCGCTGACGCACTCAGCCGCACCGAACTGGTGGTCGCGCACACCATGTTCCACGGACCGGTCACGGAAGTGGCTGACGTAGTACTGCCCGCACTCAGCAGCCTGGAGAAGCAGGGAACCTTCATCAACCTCGAGGGCCGGGCACTGCCCGTGCAGCCTGCGCCCACGGACGCCGGCGAAGCCCAGGATTTCTGCGGCGTGGTCCGTGCCCTCGGTGAAGCCCGTGGCAAGCGACTCGAAGGCCGCAGCGTCCGCAGCGCAAGGCGCAAACTGCACAGCGAACTCGGTGTGGAATTCGGCAGCCTGCCCGACCAGGGACTGATCCTTGACCTGAGTGCCCGCAAGTACTCCTCAAGGCGCGCCGCACCGGCAGCCTCCGCCGGCCGGCAGGACGACGGTTCCACTGCTGGCGTGCTCCTGGACGTACTCGTACGGCCCAGCATGCTCAGGCACGAGTACCTGGAACGCAACCCCCACCTGCAGGCAGACCGGGGCTTCACCAGCCTTACGATCAACCCGGCCGACGCCAGCCACCTGGGCGTCAAATCCGGTGACCAGGTGAGCCTGGAAGTTGGTGGCATCCGCAGGCGCGCCGAAGTGCGCCTCAGCGAGGAAACCCCCGCCGGCACGCTGCTGCTTCCCGCACTGCCAGAGCAGGCCGCAGGACTCAGGCAGGCCCAGGCCAGCTCCCTCCGCCACGAGCGGCAGGCGCTGGAGGTGATCTGAGTTGGATCCACTGTGGATGACGGCCATCAAGGCAGTGGTCCTCTGCCTCGTGCTGCTCGGCGCCTTCGCCTACATGACCCTGATCGAGCGCAAGCTGCTGGGCCGCATGCAGCACCGGATCGGGCCCAACCGCACGGGACCGTTCGGACTGCTGCAGCCCATCGCCGACGCCATCAAGTCGATATTCAAGGAAACCATTGTCCCCAGCAACGCGGACAGGTTCGTGTTCTTCCTCGCACCGTTCATCAGCATCACCTTCGCGCTCTCCGCCTTCGCCATCATCCCGGCGGGACCGGCAGGCAGCCTGTTCGGCTTCAACCCCTGGATACTCGACCTGGACATCGGCCTGCTCTACGTGTTCGCCGTAACCGCCATGGGTGTCTACGGGATCTTCCTGGGCGGCTGGGCCAGCAACAGCAAGTACTCGCTGCTCGGCAGCCTGCGCTCCTCAGCCCAGCTGATCAGCTACGAGCTCGGCCTGGGGCTTTCGGTGCTGACGGTAATAATGATCGCCGGCACCGTCAACCTGCGTGAGATTGTGGACTTCAACGTCTGGTCACTCTCCCCCTGGCTGTGGGTGCCCCTCGTGATCGCCTTCGGCACCTTCGTGATCTCCGGCTTCGCGGAAGTCAACCGCACGCCGTTCGACCTGCCCGAAGCCGAGCAGGAACTCGTCGGCGGTTACATGACCGAATACTCGAGCATCAACTGGGCGCTGTTCCAGATGGCCGAGTACGTGAACATGATGACCATGTCGGCCTTCATCAGCACCCTGTTCCTGGGTGGCTGGCGCGGCCCGGAGTTCCTGAACAACCTGATCCCCGGCATGGCCGAATGGCCTTTCATCTGGCTGATCGCCAAGATGGCCATCTTCATGTTCCTCTTCATCTGGGTCAGGGCCACGCTGCCACGTTTCGGCTGGATCTGGCTGTTCGAGATCGCGCTGGGCGCAGCGCTGCTCACCGTGGCGGTGATTGCATTTGTTCTCTGAGTTGACAAGACCTGCACAAAGACCGGCCACGGGCCGGCACACTGGAGTGGACCGATGAGCAGCATAGTCGACATCGCCAAGGGCATGGGCGTCACGCTGAAGTACCTGTTCAGCAAGCCAGCCACGGTCAGCTACCCGGAAGAGCGTGCCCAGATTCAGGCGCGCTTCCGGGGACGCCACCACCTGCTGCGGCACCCCGACACTGGCCTTGAGAAGTGCATCGGCTGCAGCCTCTGTGCCGCAGCCTGCCCCAGTTACGCCATCTACGTAGAAGCCGCCGAGAACGACCAGGACAACCCGGTCTCCGCCGGCGAACGCTACGCCAAGATCTACGAGATCAACATGCTGCGCTGCATCTTCTGCGGCATGTGCGAGGAAGCCTGCCCGACCGGAGCCATCGTTCTGGGCCACGAGTTCGAGCTGGCTGACTTCCGCTACAACGACTTCGTGTACGGCAAGGAAGACCTGATGGTCGGCACCAAGGGCAGCAAGTGGCAGCGGCGCGAGGCTGCAGCCAAAGGCAAGGACGTGCGCCTGGGCTTCGAGGCGCAGCACCGTCCTGAACTGGAGGGCGTTGACTACTGATGATCGGCTTCATCATCCTGGCCGTCATACTGGTAGCCAGCGCGCTGGGCGTGCTGCTGTTCCGGGAGCCCGTCCACGTGGCGCTGTCGCTGGTGGCCACCTTCCTGGCACTGGCGGTCACCTACCTCACGCTGGACGCGCACTTCCTGGCGGCCATCCAGGTGATCGTCTACACAGGCGCCATCATGGTGCTGTTCCTGTTCGTGATAATGCTGCTGAATGTTCAGACCGGTGCACCCACCAGGCGTTTCCGGCTCCTGCCTGCAGCAGTCTTCGGCGTCACCCTTCTGATGCTCGCCGTGATCGGCGTTACCGCACTGCTGGAACCACAGCAGCTGCCGGACGCCGCCACGGTTGAAGCTTCACTCGGTGGCGGCTCGCCAGCGATGATCGGCGAGATCCTGTTCACGGATTACGTACTGGCCTTCCAGCTGGTCGGCGTACTGCTGCTCACCGGCATCATCGGAGCGGTCAGCCTGGTGCAGCGCAGCGGCCGCAGGGTGGACGGTGCAGAAGCCTGATGGTACCCACCGAGTACTACATCATCCTGAGCGCCATCCTTTTCGCCATAGGCGCTGCCGGAGTGGTCCTGCGACGCAGCGCCATCCTCATATTCCTGTCGATCGAACTCATGCTCAACGCGGCCAACCTGGCACTCGTGGCCTTCGCACGCCAATGGAGCGCAGCCGGGCAGGCCACTGCCCTTTCGGGGCAGGGAGCCGTTTTCATCATCCTGGCCATCGCCGCGGCGGAAGTGGCCATCGGTCTCGGCATCCTGGTTGCCATCTTCAGGAACCGCCAGAGCACGGATGTTGACCTGCTCAGGGAGGTGCGTCACTGATGGAACCCACGTTCGCGATCGCCCTGGCCCCGGCCATCCTGCTTCTGGCAGCGCTGCTCAACGGCCTGTTCGGCCGCTGGACGGGTGGCGAGGTAAGCGGCGTAACCGCCACCGGTGCTGCCGGTCTCGCCTTCGTGCTCAGCCTCCTGGCGTTCATCGGCTTCGGTGGCTCTGCTGCCGAAGCGGTGCGCATACCGCTCTGGGACTGGCTCCCCGGCATGAGCTTCGGCTTCACCGTTGACCAGCTCAGCCTGACCTTCGCGCTGGTCATCACCGGCGTCGGCCTGCTCATCAACGCCTTCTCGATCGGTTACATGCACGGCGATCCCGGCCAGTCACGCTATTTCGCCGGTCTGAACCTGTTCATGGCGGCGATGCTGATACTGGTGCTCGCCGATTCCTTCGTGCTCATGTTCCTTGGCTGGGAAGGCGTTGGCGTCTGCTCCTACCTGCTCATCGGCTTCTGGTACGGCGAGCGGCTCAACGCCAACGCCGCGCGCAAAGCCTTCATCGTCAACCGCGTCGGTGACGTGGGCTTCCTGCTCGCCATGTTCCTCACCTGGCAGACCTTCGGCACCCTGGAAATCAGCGCCGTCATGCAGGCTGCCCCCGCACTGGCTTACGGCTCCGCCACCCTCCCCGTCATCGGGCTGCTCAACCTGCTGGCCGCGGCCGGCAAGTCGGCGCAGCTTCCGCTGCACGTGTGGCTGCCTGACGCCATGGCCGGCCCCCCGCCGGTATCGGCACTCATTCACGCG
>CAZBBU010000127.1:0-5281 GCA_964489965.1 uncultured bacterium | reverse complement strand
ATACCGCGCACGCTCTACATGAGTCTGGTGGGATTGCGCGACGTATCCCGCATCATGACGCCACCCGCCGGCCGCAAGCCCATCCAGACGGTGCTGCAGCCGTACGACGCTCTGTCGGTGCGCCAGGCCATCATGTTCGAACTGGAGCGCGGCGGCAAGGTGTATTACATCTACGACCGGGTCGGCTCCATCGGGTTGCGGGCCAGGACGCTGCAGCAGCTGGTGCCGGAGATCCGCATAGGTGTGGTGCACGGCCAGATGGAGACGAGGGACATCGAAGAAGTGATGGTGAACTTCGAGGAGGGCGCCTATGACCTGCTCCTGGCCACCACCATCGTGGAGTCCGGTCTGGACATCACCGGGGCCAACACCCTGATCATCGAGCGGGCGGACCGGCTGGGCCTGGCGCAGCTGTACCAGTTGCGCGGCCGGGTTGGACGGCGCAAGACCGAGGCCTGGGCGTACCTGTTCTATCCCGGCAGGGTGACGGAGGACGCGCAGCGTCGTCTGTACGCGATCGCGGAGCTCAACGACCTGGGCAGCGGTCACCTTCTTGCTGAGAAGGACATGGAGATCCGTGGGGTCGGCAACCTGCTGGGTCCGGAACAGCACGGTCAGATCAGCGCCGTTTCCCTGTCCGTGTACACGGAGATGCTGGCGGAGGAGATCGCCAAGCTCAAGGGCGAGCAGCAGGCTGAGGAGCGCCCGGCGGTGGCGGTGGACCTGGACGTTGACGCCCGGCTTACACCCGCCTACATCCAGGATGATGACGTCCGCATCGCCTTCTATGGCAGGCTGGCCGAGACGGCCAGTCTCGCGGAAGTGGGCAGGATCTCCCGGGAGCTGCGCGAGCAGTTCGGGCCCATGCCGCCCGAGGTGAAGGCGTTCGTTGAGCTGGTCAAACTGCGCCTGCTGGCGGGCGCCAAAGGCGTGGCCAGCATCAAGGAGCACATGACGGACCTGGAGCTGGCCTTCAAGAGCGAGACCGTGGATTATGACGCGAGGCTTATCCGCGAGCTGCCCTTCTCGGTGGAGCCGACCCGCTATCCGCCGGGCTTCTCCATCAAGAAGCGCGGCCTGGCCAGGGAAGATTACCTGGACGCGATCAGCCGGGTGCTGTACGCCTGCGGCTGACCGTCACCGCCAGCCGGCGTGCGCGCGACTGAACATCGCCACTGAACATAAAGAAAGGGAGGCCTCTGGAAAGGGCCTCCCTGTCGCATTCAGTGATGCGGATTACTCAGAAGTGGTAGTTGAAGCCGGCCTTGAGGTTGAAGGCGTTGCCGTGACCGGTGACGCTGAAGGCCGGGCCGAGTTCCAGGAACAGGCCGCCTTCGGGGAAGTTGGTGAAACGGTACTCTGCGCCGACGAGCACGCCGATGTTGACTGACGTGTTGCGCGGCACGAACAGGATGCCGAGGCCGGCACCGGCGTAGATGCCAAGCGGGGCGTTACCGGTGTTGACGGGCAGGTTGGCGATGACATCGCCACCAAGGCCCATGGCGCCGTTGTAAAGCAGTGAGAAGCGGGCGCCCACGCCTTCGGTGATCAGGTCACTGATACCGAAGTGCAGGAAGAAGGCGGCGTTGCCGCCGTTGAGTCCGCCGGCGACACCGGCGTAGTAGTCCGGGCTCAGGTCAACGGTGTTGCCAAAGGCATCCTGGGCGCTGGCGGTGCCAAGCCCAAGTGCGACGAAAGCCAGGAGTGAAACTATCAGTTTGCGCATGTCATACCCTCCGACGGTAAGCGGGAAACGGTAACCTCTTCCTTCGCTACTTGAATGGTTATAGCATGGCCTCGCGAACGGCAACAAGTGTCGGCTGCCACAGACGAAATGGCTCAGGCGCGGCAACTTGCCAGTTCTGTTACCAATCCCGTGAACCACTGAGTTCACGGTAACGACGGCCAGCGTCGCGCGGCAACGGCTTGCCGGTGTTGCACTTCGGCAGCGCGCCGCAGCGCGCCGTGAAACCGGCCAGCAGCTCGGCCTCGCGGGCCTGGGGCACGCGCGAGTACTCGTAACGCCACCAGCATGCGAGATCACGGATCTGCCCGGGACGGGACAGGTGCTGCCGCAGGCGGTTGGGCACGTCCCGGGCCGACATGCCTATGTAGATGATGTTCTTGTCCGCGTCAGCCAGCTCGTAAACACCCGGCATGGGATCTCGACCCCTGGCGGGCGGCAGCCTGGAAAGGCTGCGCCAGCGGGCGGCGATCGCCACCGCTCAGGACTCCAGGCCGAGCTCGCGTAACGACTCGCGGTCGGAACGCCAGTCACGCCGCACCACCACTTCCAGCTCCAGGTAGATGCGGTGGTCCAGGAACACTTCAAGCTGCCGGCGGGCATTGCGGCCGATTTCGCGGATCATGCGGCCGCCCTTTCCTATGACCATGGGCCGGTGATTCATCCGTTCCACCCACAGCTCGGCTGTGATGACGATCGGCTGATCGGGCGATTCGGGATCGCGCCAGTCGGTGACCTGCACGGCGATGCTGTAGGGCAGTTCCTCGCGCAGCTGCACCATGGCGCTTTCACGGATGAGCTCGCTGGCCCAGTCTTCGCGCGACTGGTCGCTGCGGATGTTGTCCGGGTAATAGAGCGGACCTTCTGGCATGCGCTCCAGCAGGTCATCGCGCAGGTCGTAGACGGCTTCAGGGTCGTTCATCGCGGAAATGGCGATGCTGCGGCTGACCGGATGCAGGTCCTGGTACAAACCGAGCGCCTCCTCCGGGTACTTGGCGGCATCGACCTTGTTTCCGATCAGCCACACGGGCGTGTCCGGGCTGATGCCGCTCAGCAGCCGGGCCACCTCCCGGTCTTCGTCACCCGGTGGGCGACGCAGGTCAACCACCCAGAGGATCACCTCAACGTCCACCAGCGCGCTGCGTACCTCGCGGTGCATGTAGTCGTCCAGTGCCGTGCCGCTGCCGCTGCGGTGATAACCGGGAGTGTCCACGAAAACAATCTGGGTCTTGCCGCTGGTATAGATTCCGCGCACTCCCCGGCGCGTGGTCTGCGGCTTGTTGGTGATGGGTGAAACCTTGACACCCAGCAGGGTGTTCAGCAGCGTGGACTTGCCGGTGTTCGGCTTGCCCAGGATGGCTACGAAGCCGGACCGGGTCGGCTCCGCCGCCGCGTCGGATTCAGTTTGCAAAAGGTCATCAGACATGGTCTTTCAGTCTCCATTCGGCCCCTGTTGAGGCCCGCTAATGGTAGCAGATGCACCGGACCGCGGCAGTCAGGCGCCCTCGCCATTGTTCCCCGCTACGGGCTGCAGGCAGCAGCAGGTGGGGCGCACGGGGTTACGATGCGGCTGGCCGGGCCGACTCTTGCCTGATGCCTACCCCTGCAGGAGCTGACCTGAATTGTCCACCGCCGTGGTGAATCGTTCAAAGACATACCTGGCCGTACTGCTGATCCTGGGTCTGACCCACCTGCTGAACGACCTCATGCAATCGCTGATTCCGGCGGCCTACCCGATTCTGCAGGTGGTGTACGACCTGGACTTCGTGCAGATCGGCCTGATCACCCTGACGTTCCAGACTGCCGGCTCGTTGCTCCAGCCGGTCATCGGCGCGCTGACTGACAGGCGGCCGGCGCCATACTCGCCCGTGATCGGCATGCTCTTCACCCTCAGCGGCCTGGTCAGCCTGGCATACGCTTCCGGCTACAACATGATCCTCGTGTCCGTGGGTCTGATCGGCATCGGCTCCTCGATCTTCCATCCTGAGGCGACCCGCATGGCCCGCTACGCGGCCGGTGGGCGACAGGGACTGGCCCAGGGCATCTTCCAGGTGGGCGGGCAGGCCGGCGGTGCCCTGGGGCCGGTGCTGGCGGCGCTGGTGCTGGTGCCCTGGGGTCAGGAGAGCCTCGCCTGGTTCGCCGTGGCGGCATTGTTGGCGATGATGCTGCTGACCTGGATCGGCAGCCGTCAGAAGGAGATCAGCGCTGCCTTCAGCGCCTTGCGTGCCAGCGCCGGCAAGGCGGGCGAGCAGGTCCGGCACAGCGCCGCCACCATCGCCATCGGCATGGTGGTCCTGACACTGCTGATGTTCTCCAAGAACGCCTACAACGAGAGCTTCCGTTCGTTCTACACCTTCTACCTGATGGAGCGGTTCGACCTGACGATCCCGGCCGCCCAGCTGATGCTGTTCGTGTTCCTTCTGGCCGCGGCCGTCGGGGTGCTCGTGGGCGGCATCGTGGGTGACCGCATCGGCCGCTACCGCGTGATCTGGATCTCGGTACTGGGCCCGTTGCCGCTGACGCTGCTGCTGCCCTACGTGGACCTGTTCTGGACGGGCGTGCTTACCATCCTGATCAACCTGATCATGGCCAGCGCCTTCGCCTCCATCCTCATCTACGCGATGGACCTGCTGCCGAACCGGATCGGGCTGATAGGCGGCCTCTTCTACGGGCTCAATTTCGGCCTTGGCGGCATCGCCGCCGCGCTGCTGGGCGTCCTGGCTGACAGTTACGGCGTGGAGATGGTGTACCGCATCTGTTCGTTCCTGCCGCTCGCGGGACTGCTTGCTTACTTCCTGCCCCGGGTCGATGAGACCAGACCGACCGGCTGAGAGCGGAGCCTTGATTCAGCTGCTGATGACTTCCTGAACCAGCGGAGACACGCTGGCGCTTTCGCCCACCACCACGGCTGACCGCAGCAACCGTTGCGCCTCCTCCAGTCCCTTGCCGTCCCGATGACGGGCGACCAGCAGCGTGTCACCCTCCTGCACCTCGGCCCCCAGGCTCTTCACTATGCGCACGCCGACTCCATGGTCGATCGCCTGTCCCTTGAAGGTACGGCCGCCGCCCAGAGCGCCCACCGCGCGGCCGACCGCAAGGGCGTCCAGGCCGGATATCACACCGTCCCTGCTGGCCTTCAGCTCGAACACGCCCGGGGCGAGCGGCAGTTCCGGCACCAGTGAGGGGTCACCTCCCTGCGCGTGAATCCAGGTTTCGAAGCGCCGCCAGGCCGAGCCGTTTTGCAGCATCTCCCGCAGCTCCGCGCTGCTGGTGGGGAGGTCGCTTGCCGCCAGCACCTGTTCTGCCAGCAGCACGCACAGCTCCTCGAGATCGGAGGGACCCTGTCCGCGCAGACATTCCGCTGCCTCGCGCACCTCGCAACTGTTACCGACTTCACGGCCCAGCGGCCGGTCCATGGCCGAGAGCACGGCGCGGATGGAGAGGTCGGCGTGCCGGCCGATGCGGATCATGCTGCTGGCCAGTTCGCGGGCATCGCTTGCGTTCTTCATGAAGGCGCCGCTGCCGACCTTGACGTCC
>CAZBBU010000126.1:0-5286 GCA_964489965.1 uncultured bacterium | reverse complement strand
ATATCTGAAAACCAGCCGCCCGCGGCGGCGATCAGATCGCTGATGGACCGCAGCAGCAAGCCGGAAGCCAGCGTCTACTGACCGGGCACGAAGGCCGGGACTCGGTTGAGAAGGGCAGGAAGACTGATGAGCGAGCAGTTGGCAATCGAGGCACACGGGCTCAGCAAGCGTTACGGCCGGTCTCTGGCCGTCAACAACGTGAGCTTCCAGGTGCCGCGCGGACAGATCACCGGCTTCCTGGGTCCCAACGGCGCCGGCAAGACCACGACCTTGCGGATGCTGGCGGGACTCATACGTCCCAGCGCCGGAAGCAGCAGGCTGCTTGGCAGCAGTGTGCCCGGGCCTTCCCTGCTGAACGTGGGCACCATGATTGAGGAGCCGAGTTTCTACCCGTACATGAGTGGCCGCCGCAACCTGGAACACGCTGCCCGGCTGCACGGTGGGGTGCCGGAAGGCCGGGTGCAGGAGGTGCTGGGCTTCGTGCACATGGACAAGGCGGCGGACAAGAAGGTCGGCGCCTACTCGCAGGGCATGCGGCAACGCCTGGGCCTGGCCCGCGCCATCCTGTGGCAGCCGCAGGTGCTGCTGCTGGACGAACCGACAAACGGGCTGGACCCCGTGGGCATCGCCGAGATCCGTGAAAGCCTGAGGCTCATAGCCAGCCAGGGCGTGACGATCCTCATCAGTTCCCACATCCTGGCGGAGCTTGAGAAGCTCGTGGAGCGCGTACTGGTCATCGAACGCGGCACGATGCTGTTCGACGGTCCGCTGTCCACACTGGTCAGCCACATCGAGCAGAACGCGTTGCGTTACCGCCTCCGGGCGAGTGACCAGGCGACCCTGCTGGCCGCTCTGGCGCGCCTGGAACTGCCGGCCGAGGCGGCAGGAAGCGAATGGGTCAGCACCACGGTAGCAAGTGATGGCGCCTCGCAGCTGCTGCGCGACCTGCTGGAGATGGGCGTGGATGTCCTGGAGGCCCGACAGGAGCAGGAGAGCCTGGAGAACGCGTACCTGCGCCTGCTGCGCGAGGACGGGAGGCCGGCATGAGTGCCATCATCAACGTGATTTCCGCCGAGCTCATGAAGGTGTTCAGCAAGCGGCGCACCTACGTCCTGGCTGGCCTGTACTGGGTACTGATGCCGATCGTTCTGCTGCTGGTCGGTCGGGTCATCCTCTCCAACCTGAGCGGCTCGTTCCTGGAGGACGAGGGACTGCCGGTGGGAGGCCTCGTCCACAACGTGGCTTCACCGTTCGGGATGGTGCGGCTGGCACTGCTCGGCCCGGCCTACATGAGCCCCAGTTTCTACATGATCATCGTGGCGCTGTTCGCCGCCCTGCTCATCGGTGAGGAACGCAGCCAGAACATGTGGAAGACCACCCTGGTGGCCCAGCCCAGCCGCACCGCGGTCTACTGGGGCAAGTTCCTGGTAGCCTGGCTCGTCTTTGCGGTGCTGGTGGTCGGTTCCATGGCCAGCAATTTTGTTTTCGGCGCATTGGGCACCACGTTCCTCGGCACAGGCTTCAGCGGTGACTGGAGTGGCGTACTCCAGGCAGCCGGGCTGCAGCTGCTGTTCGCACCGGCGGCCATCGCCTTTGCCTTCCTGCTCGTGTTCCTGCTCAGGAACGTGGCGCTGGGCATCGTGAGCATCTTCTTCCTCCCGGCGTTGCTGGAAGGCCTCTACACGGCCTACGCGGGGCTGGTCGGTTTCCAGCCGGTCACGCGCTTCAACGTGATCTTCCAGGCGCTGAACCTGCAGGCCACACTGGAGAACCTGCCGCGTTACTTCTTCACCACCAACCTGTACGCGCCATCCAGGCGGCTGGCAGGAAACTTCCTGCAGGAACTCGGTCTGGATGCCGGTAGCACCGGCCCGGGAGCGTTTTCCGGCCTGATCGGCAACAGCCTGACCCTGCAGCACTCAACGCTGGTGATGGCCGGCTACTTCCTGGTCTTCGGATTGTTGGGCTGGTGGCTGTTCCTGCGGCGCGACGTGGCCTGAGTTCAGCCGGGCTCCGGCTCACCCTGCTGCGGTGATTCGCCTGCAGCGGCGCGCCGCAGCTGGTGGCGGCTGCCGTTCTTGTCACGATACATGCGCCTGTCCGCACTCGCGGCCAGCGCCTCGAAGGAAGTTCCGTCCTCGGGGAAGAAGGCGATGCCGAGGCTGGTGGCCACACCAAGGCTGTGTTCACCGATGCTGATGGGGCGGCTGATGGCGGTCCGCAACCGCTCGCCGATCGCATGCGCCGCAGCCTTGTCACCCGTGTCCAGCAGAACGGCGAACTCGTCACCGCCGAGCCGGGCGACGGCCTCGCCGGGCCGCAGGCTGTTGCGCAAGCGCTGCGCCACGATCTTCAGTACTTCGTCGCCCGTTTCATGACCGTGCGAATCATTAATGAGTTTGAAGCCGTTCAGGTCCAGGTAGATCAGCGCCATGCCCGTGTTGCGCTGGCGGTGCTTCCAGAAGTGGCTCTTGAGCAGCCGGCGGTTACCGATGCCGGTCAGGTCATCCACGTTCATCATCCGCACGGCTTCAACCAGCACGGATTTGCGCTTGTCAATCGAGCTCATCATCACGATCAGGCTGCCCTCTGTGGGTATGGCGGTGATGGCGAACCAGCCGGGCATGGCGCGGCTTCCACTGTTCATGGGCAGCAGCTGTTCGAACTCGTCAGCCACGCCGCGCTGAAGCACGCGTTCGTAACGGGCCAGGATGCCGCGCTGCCTGAACACGGGATGGATCTCACTTATGCGGTGGCCCAGGAGCGATTCCTCAGTACGGCCCGCGAGTTCCAGCATGCGGTTGTTGGCGGCCAGCACCTCGAAGTCAACGATGGCACCGTCAGCATCGGTCTGCGGCTGCAGCACCAGGATGCCCGCGGGAAGGTGATCGAACACCGCTTCCCACAAGGTGGAACTGCGCAGCATCCTGCCCATCAGCGACTCTCACCAGTGGCGACGGGCGCATCCGGGTAGCTGGACCAGTCACTCCAGGAGCCGGCGTAAAGCCGGGGCAAGGGCAAACCGGCCTCATCGATGGCCAGCAGGTCAAGCGCGGCACTCACTCCGGAACCGCAATAGGCGATGGCGTCCTGTCCTGATTCAAGGATGCCGTAAAGCTGACGCAGTTCAGCCGTGGGACGCAGCTTGCCCCCACTAAGGTTGTCAGCGTAGTGGCGATTGACGGCACCGGGAATGTGCCCCGCCACAGGATCGAAGGCCTTGACTTCACCCCGGAAACGCTCGCCGGAGTGGGCATCAAGCAGCAGCACGTCGCCTGCCTCACAAGCCGCCAGAGCATCCTCCCGGCTGGCCAGCATCGAAGGCCGCACGTTGGCCTTGAACTCACGCGGAACCGGCGCGACTGCCGTGGTGCTGACGGGGAATCCCGCGGCCTGCCAGGCGCTGAAGCCGCCATCCAGGACTTTCACGTCATCGAAACCCAGGTAGCGCAGCATCCACCAGACCCGGGCTGCGAACATGCCTGTGTCATGGTCATAAACCACCACCCGGCTGCCAGGTCCGATACCGGCGCGGCCGAACACGTCGGTCATCTGCTCCAGACTGGGCAGCGGGTGCCGGCCACCGTGTTCACGCTCTGGTCCCGACAAATCTGCCGCCAGGTCCAGGTGCACTGCTCCGGGCACGTGCCCGGCCAGCCAAGCCGACCTGCCCGCCTGACCATCTTTCAGGTCATGTCGGGCATCAATGATGCATAGGTCGGGGTCACCCAACTGTCCGCGGAGCTCTTCACAGCTCAGCAGATTCTTCACGGCCTCCACTTTAGCAGAACGGAACGCGGGCGGCACCGTCGTAGAATGATGCCATGAGGCATGTGGACAGTCCGCGCAACGCGGAGATCAAGGCGTTACTGAAGCTGCGGGACAGGCGCCACCGGGACCGCGAGGGACTGTTTCTCATCGAGGGCAGGCGTGAGATCACACGGGCCACCCAGGCCAACGTGCGGATCAGGACCATATACGTGTGCCCCGCCATGTCGGCACCGGCCGGCATGGCGCCGCTGTTGCGGGAACTGGAACTGCTGGGTGTGGAGACGGTGGAGCTGTCAGAGGCAGCTTTCACCAGGCTGAGCATGCGTGACAATCCCGATGGCGCCCTGGCGCTGGCCGAAACCTGGCAGCTGGACCCGGCCGACCTGGAGCTGCCGGCTGAGCCCCTGCTGCTGGTTGTGGACGGCCTGGAGAAGCCCGGCAACCTCGGTGCCCTGCTCAGGACAGCCGATGCGGCGGGTGCCGACGCCGTGTTCGTGACCGGGGGCGGCACCGACCTGTTCAACCCCAACGTGGTGCGCGCCAGCATGGGCAGCCTGTTCGCACGGCCCGTGGCGATGGTCGAGCAGGACCAGCTAATCAGCTGGCTGCACAGGCGCGGCTGGCGCCTGCTGGCCACCAGCCCCGGTGCTCACCAGAGCTACTGGGACGCAGATTTCACGAAGGGCTGCGCCATCCTGCTGGGAACGGAACATGATGGGCTGGGAATGTCGTGGCTGGAAGCTGCCGACGAGCTGCTGCTGGTACCCATGCACGGCATGGCTGACAGCCTGAACGTGGCCACGACCGGGGCGCTGCTCCTGTACGAGGCGCTGCGCCAGCGCTCCAGCCAGCCGCTGACCGACCGCTGATAGCGTTCCGGGCGGGACACGGCATATAATCACGCCTGCCGGCACTCATCAAAACCAACCAGCACAAGGGAGCAGAAAATGGTCAAGGGATTCCTGGAGTTCATCAACAGAGGCAATGTCGTGGATCTGGCAGTCGCCGTCATCATCGGCGGTGCCTTCGGGGCCATCACAACCTCACTCGTCGATCAGGTCATCATGCCCGTGGTGGGCATGCTCATCGGTGGAGTGGACTTCTCGGAATTCGGCATCATCCTCACTGATGCCGCCGCCTACAGCAGCGTGAGCGAGGCCGTCGATGCCGGCGCACCGGTCATCCAGATCGGCTCGTTCCTGAACACCGTCATAAACTTCCTCATCATCGCCTTCGTGCTGTACATGGTCATCCGCTCGTACACCAAGATGCAGGAACGCTTCCGCCACAAGGAAGCCGCCGCGCCGGAAGCTCCGCCCGCGCCCAGCAAGGAAGAAGTACTGCTCACGGAAATCCGTGACCTGCTGAAGCAGTCCAATCAACAGGCCAGCTGAGGCCGACTCAGTTCAGGATCACATATTCGACACGGGCCGGTCCTCCTCGGAAGACCGGCTCGCTTGTCAGCACACAGACCACTACCCTGCCGACCAACCTGTCCAGTTGCGCCAGGAAGGC
>CAZBBU010000125.1:0-5338 GCA_964489965.1 uncultured bacterium | reverse complement strand
CCGTCATCGACCTGAACCTCACGCAGCAGGACCTGGCCAAGATGATCGGCGCCACCCGAGAGACCGTCAGCCACTGCCTGGCACGGCTGCTCGAGTACGGCGCGGTACGCCGCCGGCGCGCGCCCATCACGGTGAATCCGGACATGCTGCAGCAGTTCCTGGATGAAGCCAGTGAGTGAGAAGTTCATTGTCGTAACCGAATTCGGCAACGTGGCAGCAACCATCAATCCCGCGGCTGACAACGGCCTTGAGAGTGACCTGCTGCTGCTCAGCGAGGCCAGTGCCCAGGACCTCGAGGAAGCCGCCTTCCAGACGCCACTCCGGGCTTTCGCCGTCAAGATGGTCGACCTGATCATGGCTGCCGGGTTCGAGGGCGTGAACGTACCTGCAACCATGCGGGACATGCTGGTGCGTGAGCGCGCCACGGAGGAACTGGGCAGGATTGAACGCTGGGCCAGGGACAACCTGGCAGCTGCGGACTGAAACGCCGCCTAGTCCTCGTCCTCTTCCACGACCTCGCCCAGATTGCCCAGGATCTCCTTGTAAAGGGACAGGCTGAAATCGCGGATGGCCACGCGGGCCTCCTCGCCACTCAGGCGTGGTGACACGCGGCTTTCGGCCACGGCGATCGTCTGGCTGAGCACCTGGCCGAATATGGGCCAGGGACCATCAAATTCATCATCATCAGGCTGCGCGGCCGCCTCGTTCTGCCGATCTTCGAGCACGGTCAGCGCCTCTTCAGCGGCGAGTCGTTCGGCCTCACGCTTCGTCTTTGCGATTCCGCGTCCCATCAACTCGTCTCCGACCGTCACTTCGGCGGAGAAGACCTGGTCATGCCTTGGTCCTGAACCAGTGGTGCTGTAAGAGGGGATTCCCAGTCCCAGACGTACTGTAGCCTCTGCCAGGCTGCTCTTGGCGTGAGCCATACGGATGCCTCCATCAGGCGGTCTGAACCGCGTCGCGCTCAACAGTAACACGGCCCCATGCTGTAGCATTGGGCCATGACCCGACTGCTGCTGTGCGATGACCACGCGATGTTCCGCCAGGGTGTCAGAAGCATCCTGGAGACAGAGGACGACTTCCGCATCATCGGTGAGGCGTCAACCGGCAGGGAAGCCGTACGCCATGCGCTTGAGACCAGGCCGGACGTGATACTGATGGACATCCAGATGCCTGAGCTTGACGGTGTGGCTGCCACCAAGGCCATCCTGGCCGAGTACCCCGAGGCCAAGGTGATCATCCTGACCATGTACCGACAGGACCGTTACGTGTTCGAAGCCATCAAGGTCGGTGCGCGCGGCTACCTGCTCAAAGACTCCGACGCCAACCTGCTAATCGACTCCATCAGGCGTGTAGCTGACGGCGAGGCCCTGCTGAACCCCGGCATGGCCGCCGAGATACTGAACGAGTTCCGCAAGTCCGGCGAGTTGCCGGCCGATCCCGAGCACAAGCTGAGTGAGCTCAGCGAGCGTGAGGCCGACATCCTCCGGTTGCTCGCCCAGGGACAGTCGAACCACCAGATCGCCGACGCGCTGGACATCAGCGAGAAGACGGTGCGCAACAGGCTGTCCGAGATCTTCTCGAAACTCCGGCTGAACAACCGAACGCAGGCGGCACTGTACGCGCTGCGGGAGGGAATCGCAACCCTGCAGGACGGCAACTGAATGGCGGGTGACCAGGGCCAGTGGCATGCACACGGACCGATTGCCGACCTGCTGCACCAGATCTGCGAGGTTCCGGCACCAACCTTTGACGAGGCTGCCCGCGGCAGCCTGCTGGCCGAACTGTGGAGCGATGCCGGTCTGAAGACCGGGATGGATGACATGAGCAACGTCATCGGCTTCACCAGTGGCGGCAGCGGACCGCGCGTGCTGCTGGCTGCGCACTCCGACACGGTTTTTCCTGCCGGAACTGACGTGACCGTGCAGCTGGCGGGCGGCAGGTGGCTGGCACCGGGCATCGGTGACAACAGTGCCAGCCTGGCGGTACTTACGCACCTGGCCCGGCAGTTGCCCAGTGTGGGCAGCCGGCTGCCGCGCCTGACCCTGGCCGCCCCCGTTGGCGAAGAGGGCAGGGGTGACTTGCGCGGGATGCGCAGGCTTCTGGAGGACCACAAGGGCCAGTTCGATTACGTGATCGCAGTGGACGGACACCTGGGCAGTGTGGTTGACCGGGCGGTCGGCTCACGCCGTTTTGAGTTCAGCTTCACTGGCCCCGGGGGGCACTCCTGGGGTGACTTCCCCACGCCCAGTGCCATCCACGCCATGGCTGACGCCATGAGCAGCCTGAACGGGCTGCAGGTGCCGACGGCGCCGCGCTCAAGCTACAACCTGGGCACCGTGCGCGGGGGCACCAGCATCAACGCGATAGCCGCAGAAGCCAGCTTCGATCTGGACCTGCGCAGCGTGGATCCCGGTGCACTGCAGCGACTCGAGGACGATGCCTTGGATCTGGTGCGTGACGCAGCGGCGAAGCATGGTGTGGAACTTGAAGTGAAGCGCGTAGGTGACCGGCCGGCCGCGATGATGGACAACAGCATGCTGGTGCGCGCGGCAAGCGAGGCCCTTCGGGAGCATGGCATCGAACCGGAGACGGCCGCGGGCTCAACCGATGCCAACGCGGCACTGGCCGCCGGCATCCCTGCCATCTGCTTCGGCGTGTACCGGGGCGGGGACGCCCACCGGCTCAGCGAATGGCTGGAGCCCGGTTCGCTGGATGAGGGTTACGCGGTGCTGCTGTCGCTGCTGGCGCGGGTGGCAGAGCTGGATCACTAGAAGGTCTCGTCCACGCCGCTCCGGTTCCTGCGCGCGGCCAGAGCAAGGCTGTCCACCAGTTCATTCTCCCGCTGGCCCGAATGGCCACGGGTCCAGCCCCAGGTGACCTTGTGCTGCGCGGTGAGCTCCAGCAGGCGCTCCCACAGGTCCCGGTTCTTGACCGGCTGCTTGCTGGCGGTCTTCCAGCCGTTGCGCTGCCAGTTTCCCAGCCAGTTGCTGGTGAAGGCGTTCTTCAGATACTGGCTGTCAGTCACTATCCGAACCTCTGTGGGCCCGACCAGGGCTTCCAGCCCCCGCACCGCAGCGGTCAGCTCCATGCGGTTGTTGGTGGTGCCGGCCTCATAACCGCTGACCCGGCGCCTGCTGCTGCCCTGTTCGAGCAGGAAGGCCCAGCCGCCCTCGCCGGTGCGGGTTTCGCAGGAACCGTCGGTCCAGATTGTCGTCTGTTCAGTCACGGCTGCCGATTATATGCTGCCCGGAACGTGAGGGGCGCACAATCTCAGTCTGTTCCCCCTTATCCATACTTACCTCTAACACTGTTCTAATAATCGCCGATACCAACCGTTGCCCAAGGAAGCTTGACAATTACACTTAAGTGTTTCTATACTCTGCAACTAGGTAGTACAGCTCAGAACTACCCGGATTGGGGGGGCGCTCCGATCCAGCATGAGCAGCTGAAATTGGAGGAAACGGGTATGAATACGATCATCAGGGAAGCTGATTTCCGTACCGTCTCGTCACATAAGGGCGAGGAACTGGAAATCCCAGGCCAGATGCTGCGGTTTCAGCGGCGTCAGACTCTCTATCACAATGGCGATCCGGCCAAGTCGGTCTTCCGGGTTCGTGACGGACTGGTCCGCATCACCCGCATGACGCCGGAAGGCAGGGTCCTCACAGTGCGGCACGTGGAACCGGGAGACTTCTTCGGTGAAGAAGCTTTCACGGCATTGCGGCGCGATGAGATCGCTGAAGCGCTGACCAACACTGACGTCGAAGCCATCGATCCTTCACTCATCAACCACGCGGACCTGTTCACCATCACCCAGTCGCTCTCGAAGCAGATGCAGCGGTTGATGGATTACGAGTACCACCTGCAGACAGGTGACCTGCGCCAGCGCGTCGCACGCTACCTGCTGCAACTGGCCGAAACGCCGCTTGCCAGCAGTGATGAAAGCGGTCGGGTCACCGTGGCAGCCACCCATGAGCTGGTGGCCGAAGGTACGGCCAGCACCCGTGAGAGCGTATCCAAGATCATCACGGAACTCCGCTCGGCCGGGCTGATCGAGTCCGGTTACCGCAGCATCGTCATCCTGGACCACGATGCGCTGGACGAGGTAGCTCAGGGTTTCTGCTGAGCTAAAGCCGCAGGCAGCGGCCCTTACACAATCTGCACTGAACGGTTAGAGGCGGTCACCTGTGCCCTTGGACGCGGCACGAAAACAAGGGGACCGCCTCTTCGGCTCAGCTAGTCGAGCTGTTCCAAAACCACGACGGCAGCAGCATGATCCCGCGAATGGGTCAGTGACAGGTGCGCTACCAGCCGTTCGGCTTCCATGTGCGCCCGGATGCGCTCCGAGAACTCCAGCCTCGGTTTGACACCGTTCTTCACCACCCAGACGTCCTGCCAGCCGTGATTCTCATGCCAGCATTTCTGGAACGCTTCCTTGGCGGCGAAACGCGCAGCCACGGACGGCAACGGGTCCGACTGCGAACGAACGAAGGTGATCTCCTCCGGAGTGAAGTGCCGGTACAGGAAGCGGCTGGGGTGCCTCTGCCACACTTCCTTGATACGCACCAGTTCGATGATGTCGATGCCAACAGCCCTGATCATGCTTCTCCCACCAGCCTGAGCCCTGACGGGCCAGCCAGTATCGCACCGGTTGCAAGTCCCAGGAACAGCCCGTGCTCCACCACGCCGGTCAGCTGTTTCAGCGCCCGGTCCAGGTCCTCCGGCACGAAACCTTCATGCGGCACCAGATCCAGTACCAGGTTGGCGTTGTCAGTTTCCAGGGGCGTTCCGGAAGCAGTGAGCCTCAGCACACAGCTCTGGCCCAGCCCGCTCACGCGCGCAGCAGTGGCAGCCAGGCCGAAGGGAAGTACCTCTACCGGCACCGGTGCCTTCATGCCAAGGCGGGCCACATGCTTGGTATCGTCCGCCACCACCAGGAAGCGGCGGGCCTCGCTGGCCACCAGCTTCTCCCGCGTCATGGCTCCACCGAGGCCCTTGATCAGACGCAGGTCGTCATCCACCTCGTCACAGCCGTCGATGGCCAGGTCGATACCACCCGGCTGCAGTTCGACGAGTTCGATGCCGGCCGAGCTGGCCCGTTCGGCCGTGTCCTTCGAGGTGGGTACTGCCCGGACGTCAGTCAGCCTGCCGTCCGCCAGCCGTTCGGCCAGTCCGCTGGTCACGAAGGCCGCGGTGCTGCCGGTACCAAGTCCCACCACGCTGCCGGAGCGCACGTGCTCCAGGGCCGCCTCGGCAGCCATCCGCTTCAGTTGTGCCGCCGAGGAGCTCACGCAGCAGCCGCGGACCCTTCACGCAGCTCGTCAAGCAGGCCAGC
>CAZBBU010000124.1:0-5431 GCA_964489965.1 uncultured bacterium | reverse complement strand
GCGGGCCGAATCCAGGTCACCAACGAACAGGTCCGGGATGCAGCCGTATGCCAGCGAGTGCTGCAGGCCACCGTCAACAGCCACGATCAGATCCCCTTCACGGCAGTGCCTCAGCAACCAGGGTGAACCCGGTTCCAGTTCGCCGGCGGCGAAGAGCACTGCTTTCATGCCGGCTCCAGTGTGCGCCAGGCAGCGTCCGGCAGCAGCAGGCCGAGCCGGTCGCCGGCGACCGGCACAGAGTCCAGTTCGCGGGCGTGTCCACTCCAGTGCAGCGGATGCTCCCAGCCATCGGGTTTCAGCTTCAGTTCCAGCCGACTTCCGTGGCTGACTGACTCAAGTACGCTCGCCGCCACGTCAGCGCTGCCCGCGGCGGTCACTGATACCAGGCCTTCATCCAGCAGTCGCGCGGGTGTGCCATCGAACACGTTGCGGTAACCCAGGAAGCGCGCCACCCAGGCGTTCACTGGCTGCTGCAGCACCTCCCGGGCAGGACCGTGCTGTACCAGCGTTCCGTCACGCAGTATGCCTATCCGGTCGGCCAGTCTGAAGGCTTCGGCCTGGTCGTGGGTCACGTGTACGGCCGAGAGTCCTGGGTCAGTGAGCAGGTGGGCCAGCTCGCGCGTCAGCTCCTCACGCAGGTTGGCGTCCAGGTTGGAGAGCGGTTCGTCCAGAAGCAACAGCCCGGGACCCGGCGCCAGCGCACGTGCCAGCGCCACACGCTGCTGCTGGCCGCCCGAAAGCTGCTGTACCCGCCGCCTGTCCAGGCCTGAGAGGCCTACCAGCTGCAGCATCTCCCTGACCCGCGCCGAGATGCGCTCACGGCTCCAGTGGCGCTCCACGAGCCCGAAGGCCACGTTGGCATGCACGTCAAGGTGAGGGAAGAGCGCATAATCCTGGAAGACGACGCCGAAGTTGCGCTGGCGAGCGGGGACGTCAGCCAGGTCCCGGGCAGCCAGGCGCACCGTGCCGCTGCTGGGGGTTTCCAGACCCGCCACCAACCGCAACAGGGTGCTCTTGCCGGAACCACTCGGGCCGATCAGCCCGAGAGTCTGGCCGGCGGGCAGTTCCAGTGTCACGTTGTCCAGTGCCGTCACGGCACCGTAGTGCCGGCTCAGCCGCTCAAGCCGCAACGCCATGCAGGAACAGTATCACCCGGCCGTGCCGCGCTCGTCCCAGGCCTGCTGCAACGCCTGCGTGAAAGCCTCCACCGGCTGCGCGCCGTTCAGTGCGTACTTGCGGTCGATTACGAAGAAAGGCACGCCCCGCACGCCGATGCGTGCTGCTTCCGCCTGGTCCGCCGCCACTTCGGCTGCGAAGCCGTCACCGGACAGGAGCGCCTCAACCTCGTCTGCCGGCAGTCCGACCTCGATGGCCAGTTCCCTGAGCACGTCATGACGGCCCACGTTCCGGCGTTCCGCAAAGTGTGCATGCCAGAGACTCTTGCCGAGTTCGTCAGCCAGGTCATGGCGGGCGGCCAGATGCAGCAGCCGGTGGGCGTCCAGCGTGTTGGTCTGCACGCCACCTTCCTCGCTCATCTCCAGCCCCACCTCAGCGGCCTTCGCGGCCACCTGCCGCTGGTTGGCAGCGGCCTGTTCCATGCTCATGTCGTACTTTCTGGCCAGCATGGCGATGACGTTCTCCTGGTTCTCCACGGCAGCCGTGGGGTCCAGCTGGAAGCTGCGCCATTCGGTCTGAAATTCGTCCCGGAAGTCCAGCTGCTCGAGTGCCAGTTCCAGGTGGCGGCCGCCGATGTAGCAGAAGGGGCAGGCGATGTCGGACCAGATCTCAATCTTCATTCCTTAAGTGTAGTTGCTGGCAGGCGGGAATGGTTTGTGCGGGCTACAGGAAACAGCCCTTGACCGGCCGGAGCCATACGTTGTAGAGTCGACCGGTTCCAATTTCCTGGCCCGGTAAATCATGCCCGGGCAGGCAGGAGTGCCCGATGGATAGCTTCACTACAACGTCCTGCTGAACCGCTTGCTGCGTGAACCTGACGGTTCCACCCAGAGGACAGACCAAAATCGGCATCCGGACAGGCCACTGGCCTGCCTGACCCCGCTGTGCACGCGGTGCATGCGGGCCTAGTTGAAACAGGGAACAAAGAAAATGACAACGCAATCTGTGGCAAACGTGCCACAGCATAATCGGCTGACTGACCATCTGCGCCCTGAAGCAGCACGGGTGCTGCTGATGGGCTTGCTGCTCCTCTGCTTCGTGGCATTGCAGCTGTACGTGCCGCTGCTGCTCGGCAGATTCATCGACGCTGCCACTGGCGGCGCCGGTGTTGCCACACTGCGCGACCTGGCCATCATCTTCCTGGTTGCGGCGGTGATCCGTCAGCTGCTGGGCGCGGTGGCCACCTACGTGGGAGCCGACCTGGGCTGGCGCGTGACCAACAACCTGCGCTTCGTGCTCGCCCGCCACGCCTTCGGTCTGGACATCGACTACCACAAGTCCCGGACACCCGGCGAGTTCATCGAGCGCATCGACGGTGACCTCACCGCCCTGGGCAACTTCTTCAGCCAGTTCTCCGTGAAGGTTGTCGGTGGGCTGCTGCTGGTCGTGAGCATCCTGGTCGTGCTGTGGCTGCTGGAACCCTGGATCGGCCTGGGCCTCACCCTGGTGAGCCTCGTTGAGCTGGGCATCATCCTCCTGACCCGGCGGCGCGCGGAAGCCTCCACGGCGGAGGAGCGGGAGAGCAGCGCTGCCCTCTTCGGCTTCATCGAGGAGCGCCTGACCGGCCTGGAAGACCTGCGCGCCAACGGCGCCGGCCGGTACGCGCTGTGGCGCTTCAACGGCGTCATGCGCGATTACCGCGGCAAGACACTGCTGGCCTGGCGCGCCCGGATGGCCTCCTGGCTGGGTGCCTACGGCACCTACGTGCTGGGGCTGCTGGTGGGCATGGGACTGGTGATCGTCTTCGTGAGCCAGGGGCGCGTGAGCATCGGTACCGCCTTCGTGGTGTTCAGTTACCTGGGGATGCTGAATGACCAGATCGAGATCGTCACGCAGAACATGCAGGAACTGCAGAAGGCCAGCGCCGGCCTCAGCCGCGTGCGTGAGCTGCTGGCCACGGAGACCGCGCTGCCGGCCGGTGGCACCGGCACGCTCCCCGCGGGGCCGCTCAGCCTGGAGTTCGACGACGTGGTATTCAGCTACCCCGCCACCAGGGAGATGCCTGCGCGCACCACGATGCGCGGGGTCAGTTTCAGCCTCAAACCGGGCGAGGTTCTGGGGCTGCTGGGCCGCACCGGCAGCGGCAAGACGACCCTGACCCGGCTGCTGTTCCGCTTCTATGACCCGGACTCCGGCACCGTGCGCCTCGCGGGCCACGACCTGCGGACGCTGGATGAGCACAACCTGCGTGCCAGCATCGGCCTGGTCACCCAGGACGTGCAGTTGTTCCAGGCCACGGTGCGGGACAACCTGACGTTCTTCACAGGTGGTTACCCGGATGAGCGGCTGACATCATTGCTTGCTGAACTGGGCCTCGGCGACTGGTTCGCCGCGCTGCCTGACGGCCTGGACACGGTCGTCAGCGCGGGTGGGAGCAACCTGAGTGCCGGCGAGGCGCAGCTCCTGGCGCTGGGCCGCGTGTTCCTGAAGGACCCGGGCATCGTGGTGCTTGACGAACCGTCATCGCGGCTGGACCCGGACACGGAGCGCAAGCTGCAGAGCGCTGTCAGCAAGCTGTTGCGGGGCCGCAGCGCCATCATCATCGCCCACCGCCTCGAGACGGTGGCGCAGGCCGACAGCATCCTGATACTCAGTGACGGCAAGGTCGCCGAACACGGCAGCCGCCGGAAACTGGCTGCCGACCCGTCCTCGAACTACGCAAGGCTGCTGGCAGCTGCCGGCGGCCACCTGGACCTTGATGGCCTGCTGGAAGGAGGCCTGGCATGAGCACCGCCGCGCCACACAAAGGAACGCTGGGCATGATCGCAGCGTTGTTGCGCTACCGCACGCCACTCATGCTGCTCACCTCGTTCCTGTGGCTGCTGAACCACGCCACCCCCATCTTCTTCGGCACCCTGAACAAGAGCCTGTTCGACGCACTTGCCGAAGGCCCAGGGGCCGGAACCAGCCCCTGGACCTACCTGCTGCTGCTGGGAGGGCTGGATGTGCTGCGCATCGGCCTCCTTGCCGGTGGCATACTCACGTTCAGCACCTACTTCACGGAGCTGCTGTTGCTGCTGAGGCGTAACGTCATCGCCTGGCTGTTCACCGCTCCGCGCGCCCGGCGTCTGACCGAGTCTCCCAGTGAGGCCGTGACCCGCTTCCGGGATGATGTGGAGGACATCGCGCGCTTCGTCGACAGCATCATCGACTCCTCGGGCTTCCTGACGTTCGCCGTGGTGTCACTGGCCATCATGCTGCGCATAGACCCCACCATGACAGTGGCCGTACTGGCGCCCATGCTGGTGGCGGTGCTGTTCGCCCGGGCGATGCAGGGACCGATCCGCAGCGTCAGGCGCCGCCTGCGGGAGGCGACGGGACGGGTCACGGATTTCATCGGCGAGATGATGGGCAGTGTTCAGGCCATCAAGATCGCCGGCAGGGAAGACAGCGCCATGGAACGGTTCCGGCAACTGAACGAGGTACGCCGCAAGGCGGCACTGCGTGACAGCCTGCTAACGGAGTCGTTCCGCAGCGTGTCGGACAACATGGTCAGCGTGGCAACCGGCATCATGCTGCTGCTGGCCGCCAGCCGCATGCAGGGCGGCGTGTTCACTGTCGGCGACTTCGCCCTGTTCATGGCCTACCTGCCCTACCTGACCGGCATCATGACCTTCATAGGCAACATGCTGGTCGAGTACCGGCGGGCCGGTGTGGCCTTCGAGCGACTCGGCAAGCTGCTGGTTGACGCGCCGCGGCACCAGCTTGTGCAGGCCACCGACCTCCAGCTGACCGGACCGGTTCCGGAGTTCAAGGTGCAGGGCCCGGAACGGAAGCCGCTCAGGACGCTGGAGGTCAGGAACCTGACCTACCGCTACCCCGGCAGCAGCAGCGGCGTGATCGACGTCAGTTTCACGCTGGAGCGGGGCGCGATGACAGTGATCACCGGCCGGGTGGGAGCCGGCAAATCCACGCTTCTGCGGGCCCTGCTGGGCCTCCTGCCTGCCGACTCCGGTCAGGTGCTCTGGAACGGGGAGGTGGTGCAGGACCCCGCTTCTTTCCTGGTGCCGCCTCACGCCGCCTACACCTCGCAGGTTCCGCGCCTCTTCAGCGACAGCCTGCACAACAACCTCGTTCTGGGGCGCAGGCTGATGGGTCACGAGTTGCCGGGCGCCCTCAGCCTGGCCGTGCTTGAGCATGACGTCAGGAACCTGGATCTGGGCCTGGATACCCAGGTGGGCAGCCGTGGCGTCCGGCTGTCAGGTGGTCAGGTGCAGCGCAGCGCAGCGGCCCGCATGTTCCTGCGGGACGCCGA
>CAZBBU010000123.1:0-5493 GCA_964489965.1 uncultured bacterium | reverse complement strand
AAAGTCGCTTGCATGAGCAGCTTCGTGGACAACAGAGACGAATCGGATTACGGCAGCAAACTGCAGCAGATCGCGGCGAAGCTGCGCGAGTGGCAGGGGCCGGTTGCCCTGGTCAGCCACGTGGATCCGGACGGCGACGCACTGGGCAGCACGCTGGCCCTCAAACGCGCGCTTGATGCCCTTGGAAAACAGACCAGCCTGGCGATGGAGCCACCCCCGTTCCTGCAGTTCCTGCTGGAACCGGACGAATTGACCTCAGAATTCACCAGCCTGCCTGACAACTGCCTGCTGTGCGTACTGGACGTGGCGGACCGCCCCAGGGTGGCCGGCATCAGCCAGGAGACGATTGACAAGGCGGCCCTCACGATCAACATCGACCATCACGGAACCAACGACCGGTTCGGTGAACTTGCGCTCGTCCAGCCGTCCAAGGCGGCCACCTGTCAGATCATCAAGGAGCTCATCGACGAACTGGGAGTGCAGTGGAGCACCGCCATCGCCATGCCGTGCCTGACGGGTCTGATCACTGACACCGGCAGCTTCCGCTTCTCCAACACGGATTCGTCAGTGTTCCAGGCCGCCTCCGACCTGCTGAGAACCCGTCTTGACTACGGCGAGCTGGCCGATCGGCTGCAGTGGCGCCCCAAGGGCTACTACCAGCTGCTCGGGCGCGTGCTGGCCACGCTCACCTACCCCCTGGAGGGCCTGGTGGCCCTGGCCTGGCTCACACCGGAGATGGAGGCCGAGGTCACGGCGGAAACCGGTGACTCGGATGACTACGTGGGGATGATCCGCTACGCGGAAGGCACCCAGTTATCGATCTTCCTCAAGGCTCGCGAGGACCACACGAAGGTTTCCGTGCGCAGTCGCGGTCAGGTATCCGCGCAGCGAATCTGCGTGGAACTGGGCGGAGGCGGCCACATTCCGGCTGCCGGAGCCAAGGTGATGTCCGACCTTGACACCACCCGTGAGCTGGTGCTGGCGGCGACTGAACGGGAGCTGCGCAGGACCGGGCACCTGGCCTGATCCGGCCCGGCAAGTGCCGCCATGCCCAGTTCCGTATGCGTGCCATGACCTACAATCAGCGGTGACTGATGATCCGGCTTCTGGAACTACGTGATTTCGCCCTGGTTCACCAGCTTGAGCTGGAACTCGCACCTGGACTCAACGCCTTCACCGGGGAGACCGGTGCCGGCAAGTCACTTCTGGTGGACGCGCTGCTGCAGCTGGCCGGCAATCGGGCTGACCCCGGGCTTATCCGCTCCGGCAGCAACAACGCACTGGTCCAGGCGGAAATCACGTCAGCGGACGGTCCGATAACCCTGTCCAGGCGCCTGCAGCAGAACGGGCGTAACACCGCCCGGATCGACGGTGAACTTGTGACCCTGGCGGAACTGGCCCGGCGGTCCGCGCCACTCCTGGCCATTCACGGTCAGCATGGTGCCGTGGAGCTGGCAGACCCGGCAGCCCACCTGCATCTGCTTGACAGGCTCCTCCCTGCCGGAGCGCGGTCAGGGCTGGAGCGGCATGCCGAGCTGTTCGCCCGGTCGCAAGCCCTGGCCCGGGAACTGTCAGAACTTGAGACAGGTATGTCGCAACGGTTGCGGCGGCTTGACCAGATCGGCTGGGAGTTGGACGAGATCAACCGGGTCAGGCCAGTACCCGGTGAGGATAAGGAACTCAGATCCAGCCTGCAGGAACTCCGCAACGCCGACTCCGTGGTAAGTGGCGCTGCCGCTGCTCTGGAGCTGCTGCTGCAGGCAGACAACTCGGCAACAAGTCAGCTGGACAGCGCGAGCCGTGCATTGACTGCCGCCGCAAGGTACAACCAGGCGCTTGTACCGCTGGCCGAGGAACTGCAGCAGTCACTGGCCGCCGTCCAGGCCACGGCCAGTGAAGTTGAAGCATTCCTGGAGGACTTCAGCGCCGACCCGCACAAGCTTGATCAGGCAGAAAGCCGGCTGGCGCAACTGGAGGGCCTCAAGCGCAAGTACGGTGCCGATCTGGACCAGGTGCTCACCTACGCCGCTGCGCTTGAAGATGAACGCGAACGCATGGAGACCGCTGATGCCGACCTGGAGAGGCTGACACAGGAACTGGCCGGACTGACTTCCGAGCTCGCGGAATCGGCCGCGCTGCTCGCCAGCGAACGCCGGGCGGCAGCCGCAACGCTGGAAGCCGGCGTGCTCGAACACCTGGATAAGCTGGGAATGCAGGGCGCGCGTTTCGAGGTGGCGTTTTCCGCGCTGCAGGCCTTGGGCCGCTTCGGCTCTGAGAAGGTGCGCTTCATCTTCAGCGCCAACCCGGGTGAGCCACTCAGGGATCTGGCTGACGTCGCCTCGGGCGGTGAACTTTCCCGCCTGCTGCTGGCCCTGCACCTGGTGGTGGGAGCCGAACAGCCGGTACTCGTCTTTGACGAAGTGGACGCCGGCACCGGCGGAAAGGCAGCGCTGGCCATCGGCAGCCTGCTGCGCCAGCTGGCCGTCAGCCGCCAGGTTCTGGTGGTAACCCACCTGCCTCAGGTGGCAGCCTACGCCCACGTGCAATACAGCGTCAGCAAGGAGGAGCGGGACGGTCGCACACTCACCAGCGTGCACCGCCTCGACGGCGAGGCGAGACTGGAGGAACTGTCCCGGATGCTCGCAGGCAAGTCCAGTGACGCCTCCCAGAAGGCAGCCGCCGAGCTGCTTGCTGCTGCCGCGACAGGCTGACGGCAAGGTTACATACCCGACTGCCCGCTTTTGACTAGAATGGCGAAACTCGGGCGGCATGACGCCGCCAAAGGGATGGTGATTGACCAGTGTTTGATGCCACAGGCAGCCGGGATGAGGAAACCTGTCCCCGCTGCGGAAGCGACGCCACAATCACGTATCACTACGAGGAAGGCTTCGATGAACTCGAGTGCAGCTCTTGCGGTTATGTGTCGGATGCCGAGGAGCTGGCGGCCCTGCAGCGTTTCGATGGACAGTTGCTGGAGGCGGAGGAAGGCCAGGGCACCCCGCTGATCCGGCCTCGCCAGAGAATCAAGGCCTGACACCATTACAGGAGGACGTGTGGCTGAGAAACGGTCACGGCAACCAGGAAAGTCCGGGAACGGACCCGCAGGCAGGAATGCCGGAAAGGATCTGGAAACCATGGAGTTGAATGTCGCCCTCAGCACGGAAGAGATAATTCGCGGACTCAAGCATTACAAGCGCATCGCCAGGCAGGACATGCTGCAGGCCGGTGAGCTGGCGAACCCGGAACGCGCCACCAGGCACGCCGAGAGTCGCCGTGAGATCTACACCCACCTGGCCGAGATCGCCGAAGTGGAACCTTCCAGCGAGGTCGTACGGGAGGCATTGCGCCTCTACCAGGAACTCCCCTTCGTTACCGGGACGCCTGAGGACAGTTACGTTGACATCAAGGGACGTGAGAACGCCCTCGAGAACTTCTTCCTGATGATCAATCTGGAACCCCGCATCCGCAGGGAGGTGCGCAGCCAGCGCAGCCGGATCCAGGAGACCCAGGCCTAGTTCCGGGCCACCGCAATCCGTTACGCTTGGCAGGCGTGGACCTGTCTGAACTGAAAATCATAGCTGCAAGGAAACCGGCTGAACTGGCCGATCTGTCTGACAACCTGGTGTTCGGCGCCGGTGACCCGGACGCGAGACTCATGCTCATCGGTGAGGCACCCGGAGCCGATGAGGATGCAGCTGGCCTGCCGTTTGTCGGTCGGGCCGGTCAGCTTCTTGACCAGATTCTGCAGAGTGTCGGCCTGGATCGCGATGCCATCTACGTCACCAACATGGTCAAGTTCAGGCCGCCGGGCAACCGGAATCCCACTCAGGAAGAGATCAGGGCCAGCGAGCACATACTGCTGGAGGAGATCCGGCTGGTGAACCCGCAGGTCATCGCACCACTCGGTAATGTTCCCAGTCAGTACCTGCTGGACAGCCGTGAGGGCATAACCCGCACGCAGGGCAACTGGTATCAATTCAAGGGGGTGCGGCTGATGCCCCTGTTCCACCCGGCGTACCTGCTGAGGAATCCCAGCCGCACGCAGGGCAGCCCCAAGTGGCTGACTTGGCAGTCGATGAAGGAGATCGTGCGGGTTCTTGACGAGCTCGGCGAAAAGTCAGGCCGGGCGGCCATCAGCAGTGCCCGTCAGGAAGGCCTGTTCTGATGCGGGCTGTGGTGCAGCGTGTAAGCAGCAGCCGGGTGCTGAGTGGCGAGAGGCTGCTGGGCCAGATCGACGGTGGTCTGCTGGTGCTCCTGGGTATCACCCATGCGGACACGGCCGAAGACGCCGAGCGTCTGGCCGGAAAGATCAGCCGCCTGCGCATCTTCGCCGATGACGACGGCAAGATGAATCGCGCCCTCGCCAACGTAGGCGGCGCGATTCTGGTGGTCAGCCAGTTCACCCTCTACGGCGACGCCCGCTCCGGCAACCGGCCCAGCTACACCCGGGCGGCCCCGCCGGAAACCGCCATCCCGCTGTACGAGCACTTCGTGGGCACGCTGAAAGGCCTTGGCTTCACAGTGGCAACCGGAGAATTCGGTGCCGACATGCAGGTGGAGCTTGTGAACGACGGACCCGTTACCCTGCTGCTTGACAGCGAACAGCTGTAGGACCACCGTCCCGGACGGCACTCCGCGCTTTGTAAGAATTTCGTAAGAATGCTGTAATAGACGGTCCGCAACACTTCTAGCTGAGGAACCGAGGTGACGCAGTCTCCTCTTCCCGACCTCTTCCGAACTGGCTTCGTGCCTCCCACACGAAGCCAAATTTTTTTTGCCTTCCGGTTCCATTCCGTGCAGGTGACCGCAACGCTTGCTTGCCTTCCGGAACAGGCGTTATACTCACCTCCGCCCTGCAACCTTGCAGGTACGGGGCAAGGCAGGATGGCGATGTAGCTCAGCTGGTGAGAGCGCACGACTCATAATCGTGAGGTCGTCGGTTCAAGTCCGACCATCGCTACCACGTTCAGGACACGGTTTCTTCGGATTCCGTGTCCTTTTCGCTGCCTGCTCCGGCCCGCATGCGCACCGTGGGTCAGTCAGTTGACTGACGTGACACTTTCGCGGCCAATCGTGCTACACTGGCTGCCGACTGGAATGCACCAGTCAAACACGGTCTGCCGTGCCCGGAATAAGGCCGGGTCCAATTACGCCTGCGGCTCACAGCTGGCAGGAGTGTTTTTTGGTACTCAAGCCTTCATGCCCGAGGTACAGGCAAGGAGGAACCCCCTTTCATGGATGAGAAGCTTAACCAGGCCGAGGAGCACCCTGTCCCGGCCACCGACCCCACCCCGCAAGAAGCCGCTAGTCCGGCCCCGACTGTGGATACTGACCAGGGTGTAAGTACCGCAGTGGAGAACACCTCGAATCAGGTTCCCTCCTCAACAGGTGAAGAAGCCCAGACCGGCCCGGACACCGAATCCCCCACTGTCGCCAGTGATGAGATGACCATGGAGGACGTGCTCGCAGCCAGTGACGAACAGCTGGCCCGCA
>CAZBBU010000122.1:0-5495 GCA_964489965.1 uncultured bacterium | reverse complement strand
CGCTCGCCCGCAGGAAGGGTGCCAGCGAGGAACGGATCGTGCCTCTGCGGCGGGGCGCACTGCTGCACGACATCGGCAAGATGGGCGTGCCGGACGGTGTGCTTCTGAAACCCGGCAAGCTGACTCCCGAGGAGCGCAAGCAGATGGAGCTGCACACCACCCACGCGCTCAAGCTGCTGCAGCCGATCGAGTTCCTGCAGCAGGCCCTGCACATTCCCTACTGCCACCATGAGAACTGGGATGGCACCGGTTACCCGCAGGGTCTCAGCGGAACGGATATTCCCCTGGCCGCCCGGATCTTCTCCGTGGTTGACGTCTATGACGCGCTCACCAACGACCGTCCCTACCGCAAGGCCTGGGATGAGGAACGGGCGCTCGAATACATCCGCGAGCAATCCGGCCGCATGTTCGACCCGCAGGTTGTGACTGCCTTCCTGGAGATGCTCCAGGAGGAACGGACTGACAGAACCGTCTGAGTGCCCTATCATGCGAGGCATGAACAGGCTGCTGCCGCTCTTTCTGGTTCTCACCTTCCTGCTCAGCCAGACCGTACCGGCACAGGAGTACGTGGGTACCACGCCGGCCCCGGAGTTCCCCTCCGGGCTGGACTGGATCAACACCAGCGAGCCCATAACGCTGGAAAGCCTGCGAGGCCGCATCGTGCTGTTGGACTTCTGGACCTACGGCTGCATCAACTGCGTACATGTGATACCGGACCTGGCGGCTCTGCAGGCCAAGTACGACCGGGAGCTGGTGGTGATCGGGGTTCACTCTGCCAAGTTCACCAACGAGGCGGAGACTGACAACATCGCACTGGTGGCAGACCGTTACGGCCGTAATGAGCCGATCGTCAATGACGCCGGCTTCGACATCTGGCGGTCGTACGGGATGAACGCCTGGCCCGGTTTCATCCTCATTGACCCTGAGGGCAAGGTCGTGGGCCGCCACGCGGGTGAAGGCATCTATGACCTGTTCGATGAGGTCATCGGCACCATGGTGGAGGTGTTCACCGCCCGTGGGACACTGCAGCCACAGGAACTGAATTTCAGCAGCGGCGTGGTGGTCCGCCCGCGAGCCGCCCTGCGCTTCCCCGGCAAGGTACTGGCGGATGCCGCCTCCGACCGGCTGTTCATCGCCGACTCCGGCAACAACCGGATCGTGGTGGCTGATCTGAGCGGCAAGGTAGTGGCGGTAGTCGGCAGCGGCACACCGGAACTGCGTGACGGCAGTTTCACGGACGCCGGCTTCCACTCACCCCAGGGCATGGCGCTGGATCCCGAGGGTCGACTCTACGTGGCAGACACCGGCAATCACAGCCTCCGGCTCATCGACTTCGCCAGCGGCCAGGTAAGTACCGTGGCGGGTACCGGCTCACAGGAGTACATGTTCGGCGTCAGCGAGGTCGATGGCCTTGTTCATGGCCTCAACTCACCGTGGGACGTGCTGTGGCTTGACGGCCTGCTGTATGTGGCGATGGCGGGCCAGCACCAGGTGTGGAGCTTCGATCCTGAGAGCAGCCGCCTGGAACTCTTCGCCGGCAGCGGCCGGGAGGTCCTGCAGGATGGACCGCGCACCGGCGGAGGCCTCAATCAGCCCAGCGGGCTCGCCAGTGACGGTGAGCACCTGTTCGTGGCGGACAGTGAAGCCAGCGCCATCCGCAGCGTGGAACTGACGGAGGACGGCGTGCTCGAGACGCTGGTGGGAACCGGTCTGTTCGACTTCGGTGACGTTGACGGCACCGGTGATGAAGTGCGCCTTCAGCACCCGCTGGGCATCGACTTCCAGGCTGGCCAGGTCTACCTGGCAGACACGTACAACCACAGCATCAAGGTGCTTGACCCGCAAACCCGCACCGTGGAGCGCATCCTGGGCAGCGGTGTGGCAGGTTTCGCCGACGGGCAGGGATTTGACAGCGGTTTTCACGAGCCGGGTGGGATCAGTGTGCTGCCCGGCCTCATGTTCGTGGCAGACACCAACAACCACGCCATCAGGGTCGTGGTCCTGGAATCATCACAGGTGCAGACGCTGTCGCTTTCCGACCCTGACCTTCTGCTCCTGGCCCGCAGTGGACAGGAACCGGTCGTTGATGAACTCGTGCAACTGGAGCCGGTGCAGGTGGCCGCCGGCCCACAGGACTTCCGCCTGCTGTTGAGCCTGCCAGGTGGTTACAAGGCCAACAACCTTGCGCCGTTGCAGGTGCGGTGGCGCCTGGAATCCGGTTCGGACGACGCCGTCAGTAACCGACAGGTTGAAGCACCGGAGTACCCGCTCGAGCTGGAACTCGCAGCCGACCTGCCGGCCGGCGAACACACATTGCTGGTCGACATCGCCATCTACTACTGCCAGGAGGAAGCCAGCCAGCTTTGCCTGATCAGGCAGGCCAGGCTGCGCCAGCCGCTGATAACCTCCAGCACGGCTGACGTCACGCAGCTGGAACTGCAGTGGCAACCACCCGCCCTGCCCTGATGGCTTTGCAGCCCCGCTTGACGCCTATGGTATTCTCCGCGTATACACTTTCAGGCATCTGGTTCCAAGCCCCCCTGACCGGCACATCCTGTGGTCGGAACAACCTCGAATTGGAGTAGGAATGGCATCTAAGAACGAGAAGGCAACAAGTCAGTCAATGGCGTCCAAGGCTTCGAAGGTACTGCGTGACAAGTCGGCTTCGAAGGAAGCCAAATCGCTCGCCGCCTCGGTACTGTCGCAGCGCGATCCCAGCAAGCAGACCGGCTCCAAGATCGAAGACCTGGCCCGCAAGCTGTTCACTGACAAGAACTCGTCCGAGGAAGTCCGTTCCCTGGCCGCCAGTGCCATGTCACAGGCAAATCGCGAACGCTGAGCCTCCGCTGACTTACAAGCTGATAATGGCGCCCGGGCTGCGAACGCCCGGGCGTCGTTTCGTCTGTACTGACCTCAGCCGCTGAAGGTGTTGCAGGCGTTGGGGTCCCCGGTCTCATAACCGGTACGGAACCACTGCATGCGCTGTTGCGCGCTGCCATGCGTGAAGCTCTCGGGATTGACCTGCTGACCGGCGTTCTGCTGTATCCGGTCATCACCGACCGCCGCTGCCGCACCGAGCCCTTCCTCCAGGTCACCGCGTTCCATCAGTCCTGCCTGTTCTGCGCTGTAGGCCCAGATTCCGGCATAGCAGTCAGCCTGCAACTCCAGGGCCACGCTGAGCGCGTTGGCCTGGGCGGGCTGGCGCTGCTGGGTTGCCTGTACCTGGCCCATCGTGCCCAGCAGGTTCTGCACGTGATGCCCGAGTTCGTGTGCCAGTACGTAAGCCTGGGCGAAATCACCATCAGCACCGAAGCGGCTGCGCAGCTCGTCATAGAACGACAGGTCGATGTAGGCATACTGGTCTGCCGGACAGTAGAAGGGACCCAGGGCCGAACTGGCATTGCCGCAGGCGGTGCTCACCGAACCGCGGAACAGCACCAGCTCCGCTTCCTGATACTCGATGCCGCTCTCCCGGAACAGCAGCTGCCACATGTCCTGCACATCATCCAGCACGAAGGACACGAAGCTGACCATCTCCTCCTCAGCATCGAGCGACTGCTGTGTGGCAGGTGGCACGCTGCCGGGACTGCCGCCCATACCCAGGATGCTGCTCAGATCCGTGCCCGTAAGGAGGCTGAAAACCAGCACCAGTATTATGCCGCCCACCCCGAGTGAAGCTCCGGCCACGACCGGGCCGCGCTGACCGCGGCGGTCCTGCACGTTACGGCTCTTACCTCTGTCTTCCCACTTCATGGTGCACCCTTCCCGTCACAACTGCGCACGTTCCTGGGCAATTATCACTCAACTTGTCATCGGTAATGTAAGTTCCCGGCTTCAATCGCTCCACAGTACCGCTCTGAGCCAAACGGCCAGAGTGCGTTACCGGTCAGGACGCAACTGCTGCAGCAGAGGCCGGCCCGAAACCGCACGCCTGCCTGCCGGTACTCTCCGCGGGCTGGCATGCCATGCCAGGCGGACGGTGCCACGGGCAGGTCATTTGCGCGGTGAGCCGCGAGAGCGGAGGGGGTAGCGGATGTGCAGTACCCACCGCGAAACGGCCGGCCGTGGCGCCAACCGCGAGGTAGAACGGCTTCATTCTGCTTCAGCCCAACTTAAAAGATGCTTAAATCCGCCTGCCTCGCAGGGCCTGGTACGCTAAGCAGGCCGAACCTGGCCATAAACGAGTAAAATTGTGGTGGATGCTGCAGGTGCGACCCCTTTCGGGTTCGGCGGAGCGGCATGTCTACAGGGACCGGCTGATCGGGGTGCTGCCGGACGCTGCCGGACATGTCGTCTGGTTTCATGCCCCTTTGGGTTACGGAAAGAGCATTCTGGCGGCACAATGGGCCGAGAGTCTGGAGAGTGGCGGCTGGCGCGTGCTGTGGACAGCCATGCTTGGCATGAGCGTTCAGCAGACGGTCGCTACCGCGCTTCGACTTCCGGCACGCGCGCCCTGGGCGGTAATCCAGGCCGAACTTGCCAGGGAACCCACCCTGCTTGTGGTGGAAGACCTGGCGGGCGATGAAGAGCTGGAACACCTTTTGCGGAGCAACAGGACAGGCATCACCCTTCTGTCCAGCCGCACCAGACTGCAGGAACCGGAACTTCTTCGGTTGCACACCGAGGGCCGGCTGCTCGAACTGACCGCGGGCCATCTCGCGTTCACCAGGCAGGAGGCTGAGTCACTGGCCCGGAAACTCGATTCTTCCGACGTTGACGGGTTCTGGTCTGAAACGGCCGGCTGGCCCCTGCTCCTCCACTTCGCATTCCTGACCGGCGAAGCGGGCAACGGCCCGCTGCATGTCCTGCTCCGGCGCAGCGTCAGTGAAGAAGGCTGGAAGGAAGCACTGTTCATGGCCGCCGCCGGCGTGATTGACGTGAACGCCGGAACGGAGACCACGGACGAGCTCGTGACCTCCGGCTTCCTGCAGAGGCTCGAGAATCACTACCGTCTGCACCCGCTGCTGGCCGGTCACCTGCTTGAGCACAAGCGCGAGGAAGTCCGCAGGGAACTGACTGCTGGTATCGACAGGCTCACACGCATGGACCGGGCGCGCGCCTGCCTCAGGGCGGGACAACTGGACCTGCTGGCAGCGGAACTAGAGATCGTACCGCTCGTTGCGGTCGGCGAGAACTGTACCGAGTACCTGCAGCTCGACCAGCAGGCTCCCGGTGAGGACAGCCCGGGGCGCAAGCTGCGCAGGGCCTACGCGCAGATGACCATGCAGGCCGAGGCCCGGCATGCAACCGCACTGCAGGTTGCCCTGGACAGCGCCGGCCTTCCCGAGAACGAGCTGTTCGGGGCACGTGTGCTGGCTTCGGTCATGTTCGCCCGGGTCGGCAATCACGAACTCGCCGGACACAACATCGAAGCAGCGCAGCAGAGCCTGCCGGCGGGACCGTCGCTGGAACTGGCCCGGTTGCTGGCCGCAAGGGTGCTGATTCACGGTTACGCCGGGCGTTACTCACAGGCACTGGCGGATGCTGACAGGGCC
>CAZBBU010000121.1:0-5499 GCA_964489965.1 uncultured bacterium | reverse complement strand
CTGGACCGCAAGGGTAACGAGACCGTCCTGGTGTTCGACCTGGGTGGCGGCACCTTCGACGTGTCGATCCTCGAAGTCGGTGACGGTGTGTTCGAAGTGCGCTCCACCGCCGGTGACACGGAACTGGGCGGCTCGGACTTTGACCACGCCATCGTCAACTGGCTGGCAGGCGAATTCAAGAAGGAATACAACGTTGACCTGCTCAAGGACAAGCACGCGCTTCAGCGCCTGATCGAGGCGGCGGAGAACGCCAAGATGGAGCTCTCGCGCCTGTCCGAGACCAGCATCAGCCTGCCGTTCATCGCCATGGACCCGGCCAGCAACGCGCCGCTCTACCTGGACAAGAAGCTGACCCGTGCCAAGTTCGAAGAACTGATCGCGCCGCTGCTCAAGAAGATCCGCGGACCGCTTGACGCTGCCTTGAAGGACGCCGGCCTCAGCAAGGATGACATCAACGAGGTCATCCTGGTGGGCGGCTCCACCCGCGTGCCGGCCGTCAAGGCGATGGTCAAGGAAGTACTGGGCAAGGAACACAACCAGTCCGTCAACCCTGACGAGGTCGTGGCGCTCGGCGCCGCCGTCCAGGCAGGCGTTCTGACCGGCGAGGTCGAGGACATCGTGCTGCTGGACGTTACCCCGCTCAGCCTCGGCATCGAGACCAAGGGTGGCGTCTTCACCAAGCTGATCGACCGCAACACCACGGTGCCGGTCCGCAAGAGTGACATCTTCAGTACCGCGGCCAACAACCAGACCGAGGTGCCCGTGCACGTGCTGCAGGGTGAACGGCCGATGGCGAGTGACAACAAGTCGCTGGGCCGCTTCCAGCTGAACGACATCCCGCCGATGCCCGCCGGAATGCCTCAGATCGAGATCACTTACGACATTGACGCCAACGGCATCCTGAACGTGACCGCACGTGAGAAGTCGACCGGCAAGGAAGCTTCCATCACCATCCAGAACACCACCACCCTGAGCGAGGACGAAGTGGATCGGATGATCAAGGATGCGGAAGCCAACGCCGAGCAGGACCGGGTGGCGCGTGAACTCGCTGACGCCCGCAACCAGCTGGACTCCATTCGCGCCCAGGCCGCCAACGCGCTGGCCGAGGCCACTGACGCCCCGGAGGACGCCAAGTCTGACCTGCAGGCGGCCATCGATGCAGCCCAGAAGAAGGTGGACGATACCAGCATCGGCAAGGATGAGCTGGAAGCAGGTGCCCAGGAGCTTGGCACCAAGCTCCAGGAGTTCCAGCAGCTGCTCGCGGCACGCTCTGCGACCTCGCAGGATGCCGAACAGCCCGCTGGTGACGACCAGGGCGGCACGCAGGACGACGATGAAGACGTGATTGACGCGGACTTCAAGCCGGCCAACTGAGCAGGCTTTACCGGGAGCGGGCCGCCGCCGGCATGCTGCCTCCAGGGCAGCGCCAGGGCGGCCCGCACCAGGACTGAACGACGACATGGAGAAAACCACAATGAGTGATCTGGAAACCAACGAAGGTCTGACGGAGCAGGAAGCCGCCGGCCCGGACGTGCCTGAGACCGAGGCCGACGTGCTTCGCAGTGAACTGGAGCTGGCGCAGCAGAAACTGGAAGTGGTGCGCCAGGCCAGTGACGATTTCAAGGACAAGTACCTGCGCAGTCGGGCAGAGCTGGACAATTACCGCAAACGCAGCGCCGCCGAACAGGAACGCGCACGCGCCAGCGGACTGGACAGCGCCCTTGCGACAGTGCTGCGGGTGTTCGATGACCTGGAGCGCGCGCTGCAGGTAGCCGGGGAAGGCGTGGAGGCCGGCATCGTGGATGGTGTGCGGCTGGTGCTGGAGAACCTGGAGGCCGACCTGGGTCGCCTGGGCGTGGAACGCATCGGTGTGGCCGGCGAGCAGTTCAACCCGGAAGTGCACGAAGCGGTCACCGCGATCCCCGCCGGTCCCGACCATGAAGCAGGCACGATCGCCCAGGTGGTCAAAGTCGGCTTCGGGCAGGGTGACAGGCTGATCCGGCCCGCAGCCGTGGTGGTCTACAACGACTGAGCAGAGCCCGGCCAGGGCAGAAGGGAGGTAGGCAGTGGCAACGTACAAGGATTACTACAAGGTGCTGGGCGTCCCCAGGACCGCGACGCAGAAGGACATCCGGGCAGCGTTCCGCAAACTGGCCGCTGCCAACCACCCGGACCGCAACCCGGACGACCCGAAAGCCGAGGAGCGGTTCAAGGAGATCAACGAGGCCTATACCGTACTGAATGACGAGGAGAAGCGCCGCTTCTACGACCAGTACGGCAGTGAAGGTGGCCGCCCGCCATTCGCAGGCGGCAACGCAGCGGGCTTCCGGGGCGTGAATGCCGAAGATCTGGGCGGCTTCAGCGACTTCTTCCAGAGCCTGTTCGGCTCCGCAATGGGCGGTTCCAGCTTCAGCTTCCAGACCGGCGGCGGCCAGCAGGGCTTCGAGGGTTTCGGCCGCAGCGCCAGGCCCGCGCCCCGCAACGTGGAGGCGGAACTGGAGATCGACCTGCTTACGGCATTCAAGGGCGGGGAAACAACCATCGCCATCGACGGCAACCGCATCTCGGTGAACATCCCCGCAGGCAGCCGTCCCGGCAACAGGCTGAGGTTGCGCGGCCAGGCGCCGGGCGGTGGTGACCTGATACTGCGCCTGCGTCTTTCCGGACACCCGACCTTCCAGCTTGACGGTGACAACGTGCGGGTAAAGGTGCAGGTGCCCGACTACCGGGCGGTGCTGGGCGGCAGCGTGACCGTACCTACCCTGACGGGCGACGTGATCATGTCGATACCCGCAGGCACGCGTTCCGGCAGGGTACTGCGCCTGCGCGGTCAGGGCTGGCCCAGGAAGGACGGCAGCCGCGGAGACGGGCTGGCGGAGATCGAGGTGAGCGTCCCCGCAAGCCCCAGTGAGGAACAGCTGGACCTGTACCGGAAACTGCAGTCTGCCGCCGGTTGATTCTCATGCGTCCGGTGTTAATGTCGACGGGTGATAGATTCCCCAGAACACCGCAATAAACGCAGTTTCGGCCGCCGGCTCGCAGCCGTTCTGGCCGCCCTTCTGTTCGTAACCGGAGCCTTCGCCCAGGATCAGGAGGCAGTCATCCTGAGCGTGGACGGGCGAACCGAGACGCTCGGCGGCTTCAACGACCGCTTCGAGGTCGCGATCCGCGGCCTGGTGGCCAGCATGGGCCTGCCGATGAGCGACGACCTCCGGGCCCAGCTCGATGACCTCAAACCCGAATACCTTACCCAGCTCGCCAGTGATTTCGCGCTGCTCAACGAAGCCGAAGCCCAGGGCATCACCGTAAGTGACGAGGATGTCGACGAGCTCGTGGCGAGCTCGATCAGCGGCATTCCGGAGGAGGACCTCCAGGAAGTGCTGACCAGCGCGGGCTTCAACAGCGTGGAACACCTGGCAGCGATGGTCCGGGAGACCGAGGTGATCCAACGCTACCTGGACAGCCTCTTCGCCGAGATGGAATTCACCGACGAGGAACTGCAGGTCTGGTGGGAAGCCAACGCCGCCCAGTTCGCAACCGGAGAGCAGGTTTGCGCCGCCCACATTCTTGTTGATGACGTCGAACTGGCCAACCACCTCATGAGCGAGCTGGAGGCCGGCGCCGACTTCGCCGAACTGGCCGTGGAACACAGCACCGATCCGGGCTCGGGCCGGGCCGGTGGCGACCTCGGCTGCTTCGGCCGCAACATGATGGTGGCACCGTTCGAAGAAGCCGCCTTCGCCGCCGAGGCGGGCGAGCTGGTGGGACCGGTGGAGTCCCAGTTCGGGCAGCACATCATCCTGGTGAACAGCAAGATCCCGGCAGGCGAGCCTGACTTCGAGGAATACCGCGAACAGGCCGAAGTCGGCGTTGCCAACGAACGGATCGCCGACATCATCGCTGCACTCGTCGAAGTGGCTGAGATCGAGTCACACCCGGAACTGCTCACCGGTGATGAAGCGCCCGTCACCGACGAGTCTGGCACCGAAGAAGCAGCGCCCGTCACGGACGAGCCTGCCGCCGAAGAAGAACAGCAAGAAGAACAATCGGAGGAATGAACCGCCTGGAGTGCTAGCCTGCCAGCATGGCGAACCGGCTGGCTGGATCATCCAGCCCCTACCTGCAGCAGCACGCAGACAACCCGGTTGACTGGCACCCCTGGGGCGCAGAAGCATTCCGCAAGGCGCGGGAGCTTCGGCGCCCCGTGCTGCTGTCGATCGGCTACAGCGCCTGCCACTGGTGCCACGTGATGGCCCGCGAAAGCTTCAGCGATCCGGTAGTGGCCGAGATCATGAACAGCAGGTTCGTGAACGTCAAGGTGGACCGCGAGGAACGCCCGGACGTTGACGCCATCTACATGAGTGCGCTGCAGGCGATGACCGGCTCGGGTGGCTGGCCCCTGACCGCGTTTCTGACCCCCGAAGGCAAGCCGTTCTTCGCCGGCACCTACTGGCCGGATGAACCCAGGCACGGCCTGCCTTCTTTCCGTGACGTGCTGCTGGCTGCCAGCCGCGCCTGGACCGAGAACGGCGAAGCCGCAGAGAGCACCGCTGAGGAGCTGGGTGTGCACCTGCAGCAGCAGCTGCAGCTGGGGCTGAGGCGTTCGGCGCTCAGCAGGGACGTGACGGGACAGGCGCTGCAGACGGCTCTGGCTTTGCATGACGGCATCGCCGGTGGCTTCAGCGCCGCGCCCAAGTTCCCGCCGCACTCGCTGTTGCGCTTCCTGCTGGCCAGACCGGAGCCTGCAGCCCGCAAGGCCGCCCTGCACACCATCCGTCACATGGCAAGTGGCGGCATCTTCGATCAGCTGGGTGGCGGACTCTCGCGCTACAGCGTGGACAACGCCTGGCTGGTCCCGCACTTCGAGAAGATGCTGTTCGACAGCGCCCAGTTCCTGGGCCTGGCTGCCAGCGCCTGGAAGATCAGCGGTGAACAGGGCTACCTGCGCAGCGCGGCACTTGCGGGCGACTGGCTGCTGCGAGAAATGCGGCGTCCGGATGGTACCTTCATGACCGCGCTGTCAGCCGAAAGTGCCGGCAAGGAAGGCGCGTTCTACCTGTGGACCAGGCGGGAGGCCGAGGCCGCCCTGAGCGGCAGTGGCCTGACCGAGGAAGCTCTGGCAGCGTTCGGCATCACCCGGGACGGCAACTTCGAGGGCCAGAGCATCCTCACCCTGAACCCTGACCGCTGGTACACCGCACTGGACCCAGACCTGGAGCGGGCCCGGCAACTCCTCTTCGCGGCGCGCGAAGAGCGGCCACGGCCCGACATCGACTTCAAGGTGCTGACGTCCTGGAACGGTCTGGCTGTCGAGAACCTGGCGCTGGCCGGCAGGCTGCTCGGCAGGGACGACTTCACAAGCGCCGCGGATCAGGCAGCCCACGTCTTCCTGGACCGACTTGATGCCGGCAGACTCACGCACAGCCTGGAAGGCGCCGGACCCTTGCTGCTTGAGGACCTTGCGTACCTTGGCAACGGTTTCCTCGGCCTTTACCAGAC
>CAZBBU010000120.1:0-5511 GCA_964489965.1 uncultured bacterium | reverse complement strand
ATATTCAGCTGCTGGCCACCTTGGAAGACGATGAAGAAATGGGGGTTGCCAGTGCCAGCTGGACTCTGGTTTCTGACAGTCGCTTTGCCGATGTCGCCAGTTCCGACATTGTTGTAAGCAACAATAATCTGGTCGCTGGTGCGGCAGGCTCTGGGCGCAGCGCCAAGTGGGGCAGTTTCTTGACGTAAACTGACCGCCATGTACAAGCGGGGAATCGGGACATTGATGTGGTTGATGCTGGCGCTGGCCGGCATCGCCAGTGCACAGACCTGCCAGCAACTCGATCCGGAGGTGGCGGCGAACGAACTCGCCGGCACGCTGAGCGGCTATGGCTGCTTCGTGGGCTACGCGGACGCCAACGTCGACTGGACGCTCAGCCGCGCAGATCTGAATGACCGTGAAGCGGTCGTCAGCTTCGACGCTGCAGCGGGCAGCACCCTGGCGCTGGTCAGTCAGACCGGTGAACAGCTCACCACCCTGCAGGCCGGGGAAACCGCCACCTGGGTGCTGCAACCCGGCACCTTCCGCCTGCGTGTGGAAAACGCGGCAGGCGACCGGTTCGTAGTGTCAACCGTTTCCGGCACCTGGCGAAGCCCCATCGACGTTGAACCACGTGGCAGCGACCGGAGAATGCGGCAGCGCGGCCCGTTTGACCAGATCACCAGGCTTGAAGAAGACGCCTATTACATAAGCTGGGAACTCAGCGAAGATGATCCGCTGACCTGGCAACTGTTGTTCAAGCCCGGGCCCGGCGTGCCGCTCAACGTGAAACTGTTCGACCCTGATGGCGATCTGCTGGAACACGTCACTGGTGAGCCCGGCCAGGAGGCGAACGTCATGCCGCTGGAACTGAGGCCTGGCACTTACACGTTCGTGATCGCCCAGAGTGAGTGGCCCGGTGCCGCGATGCAGGTGAGCACAGTGCCCCTGGGGCAGGTAGCGGAAGGCGGCCAGAAGACTGGCCGCACCAACTCGTGGCAGACAGCCAACCGCATAGGAATGAGCGGCGTGCGTGGTGCCCTGGAAGAGGACAGTACGGACGTCTTCCGCCTCGAAGTGAGCGCGGATGAAGCCGGAACATACACCCTGAACGCCGGCAACGAGGCGGAGATGATTCTGTGCCTGCGTGACGCGCGGAACGAGGAACTCGCCTGCTACCGCGGTGTCGACATTTCCGTGGGCAACTTTCAGCTCGCGGCGGGCACGTACTACCTGACGATCTCCGGTCACCGGCCGGACCAGGACGCTTACCACCTCAGCTTCGAGCCCCAGACGGAACCTGAACCGCAGGTGGTCACCGCGCCGGCGGGCCGCATGATCGACGCGCACCTGATCCCGGAAGGCACCGCCCGCGTGGCGCTCGGCTCCCGCACTGCCACCTGGCTGGCTTACCCGGTCACTGAGCCCGGCCTGTACCGCGTGCAGATGCAGGGGACCGATGCAGTGACCCTGTATGTGCTTGACGGCGGTGGCAGTGAGCTGAGGCGGGTGAACCCCAGCCCCGGTCAGTCGGTCCGGATAGACAACGTGCCCCTGCGTGAAGGCATGAATTACCTGCAGCTGGACGCCCGCCCTGGCGAGTATGCCATCAGGGTGCTCCGCGTGGGTGACCTGCCGGAACTGGATGTGGTGGTGCCGGCCGCACCGGCAACCGATGTCGTTGCGGCCCGCCCTGAGGCAGCGGTCGTGCCGTCACTGAACGTGTCCCGGGGCAGCGCCAGCCTGCTGCGGCCCGGCATTCCCTACACGGCCACGCTTCTGCCCAATGAGCAGACCGCGTACTACCGTTTCAGCCTGCAAAACGAGGCGATGGTGCGGGTGACGCTCACGCCGCCCGACGGTGCGGACATGCGCCTTTACATGGAGCCGGGTGCCTCCTATGACACCTCGGCCTATGACGGCCCCCTGGTGGTGGACGACTGGTTGCCCGCAGGCGATTACGCGGTGAACACCCGTGTCCTCGGTGCAGCCGATGGCTGGTACACGCTGAAGGTTGACCTGCTGGACCCGTTCAGAAGCCCGTACCCGCCCACATAGGTTCGGACCTGCGGGTTCAGATCACAGAACCGCTGGCCGGCCGCAGCTACTACCTGCTCCCTGTACTGGAAGAAGCCACAACCATGACGGTGTCCCGCGCAGATGAGGGCGGAGGGATGGTCAGGCTCTACCCGGTCGGCGGTGATGAGATAGCGTCCGTTTCGCGTGAGGACAACGTGACGACCTACGAACTGGAAGCGGGCGCCTACGTGCTGCGCTTCGATGGCGGCTACACGTATGACGTGCAGGTTGAGTTCAGTAACGGCCCCGTGGCAACGAACAGCACACTGCTGGAAGACGTGAACCTGGAGCTGGAACTGGAAGAGTCCGAGGTCGCTGCCTGGTCCTTCTGGGGCCAGAGGCTGGGAGCTACACTGCACCTGGAGAACTCTGGTGACAGTGATTTCGATCTGGAGTTGTACACCCACTCAACCGACCCGCGCGTGAAGTTCGACTGGTCGGCTGATGGTCCACTGCAACTGCCGGCGGGGCAGACGCTGGAAGTGCCCGTACAACTGGTCCTGCCGGCCGACGTATTCAGTGGCAACACCCTGGACTTCAACGTGGCCGTCAGTGACGGATCCAGCCTCATGGCCAGCACGCGCAGCAGTGTGCTGCCCAGTTGCGAGGCACCACTTGTCGGCGGGCACAGCTGGTGGCCCCTGCCTGAGTCGCTGCTGGGGCACCTCAACGTGGCCTGGATGCCATTCGGTGCGACGCTGCTCTCCGGGACCAGCAGTGACCTGCCGGTATTCGATGGCCGCATCAGCCCTGCAAGACCGCCTGTACGCACGTTGCCTTACGAGTACGTTCTTGACCTGGGAGTCGCCAAGGAACTTGTGGCCACCACACTGCACCCGACCAGCGCGGGAAATGGCTTTGAGCGTGCGCATGAATTCGAGCTGGCGATCTCTGATGACGGTGATGACTGGACGACCGTGTTGACTGAGAGCCTGTCAAGCGCACGGATTGAACAGTGGTTCATGTTCGAAGAACCGGTGACTGCCCGCTACGTCCGATTGACCTTGTTGAGCGCAATCGCTGCCGGCGCTAACGCGGGCATCGGCGAGTGGAAACTGCTCGCGGAACCTGACGGAGTGCAGCACAACATCGCCGCAAGCGCCCTGGGCGGACACATAGTTCACTCGACTCCCTTACTTGACGGCAGCTCCAGCATGCTTCTGGACGCGGATTACGGTGCCGAGCCCAGACGCAGCAGGGTCACCGTCCGGGCCGGAAACCCATTGCCGGAGTGGGTAATCGGCTTCCATCACAATCGCGCAGCCAGCATCAGCGAACTCCAATGGCTGGACAACGAGTCTGAGCAGAACATCAGCCAGCTAGAAGTGCTGGTCTCCACGGAGTCGCCCCTTGGCCCCTGGACTCATCTGGCGGACTGGCAGCTGGACCGGCAGGATGGCGCCGCCAGTCTGCAGTTGACGGAACCCGTTTGGGCCCGCTTCCTTCAGTTCAGGGTGCTGGGTGGACCAAGGGATCAGAACACTGACTTCGAACTGCCGCTCACACTCAAGGTGATCGAGTCAGGCGCAACGCCTTCGATACTGGGCGAGTGGGGCTTTGACAGCGACTGGTCCGCCTATGAGTACTCCAACCCGGAACTGTTCGCTGAAGCCACGGTGGTGTTCGGCAGCAACGGCACCCGCGCCGATGCGCTGCTGGTGGAGACGAGCGAGACCGGCTACGTACAGACGGGAACCGCTGAAGGCTGGTTCCGTTTCACCATGCCTCCGGACCGAAACCTGGCCCAGATACGTATAGCCAGTGAACCTGGCGTGACCCTCGGTTACGAACTGTTTGATTCAGACGATGTCGTCGTGTCAAGCGGCCTGAGTGATGAAGGCAACCTGAGCGTGACCGGCGCGCCCGGCAGCGAATGGCTGTTGCGCGTTTACGAGCCACCCCGCAGCGTGCTGTTCGCCTGGGACACCTCAAGCAGCGTCAGCCCCTACGAACGGCAGACGTACGCGGCCCTTGAGGGGTTCGCCGGCGCCATCCGCGGGGACATGGAGGCGGTCATGCTGATGGCCTACGGCAACCCGCCCGCGTTCCTGCTGCCCGAGTGGTCCGGATCGAGTCAAGAGGTGAGCCTCGCCATCAACCAATACGCACGCGAGGAAGACTCCAGCGATTCCCAGTTCAACCTGTTGCAAGCGTCCGAAGCGCTTGCTGGCCGGCAGGGCGCGCGGGCCATTGTCCTGATCACCGATGCTGAGACCGGTGGTCACCGGTACACGGAGGACCTGTGGGCCAGCCTGGCTGACTCCGGTGCGCAGGTCTACAGCCTGGAGGTCAGCTCAGCTGGCGGCGCGCTGGCACAGGACCTGATGCAGGACTGGGCGTCCGCCAACGGCGGGCATTACGTGAACGCCACGGACCTGGTTCAGCTGGAGCACGGTTTCGCGCGTGCCGACTGCCTGATCCGCCGTCCCAAGTACGTGGAAGTGAGCGTTGAGTACCAGGAACGCGAGGCCGTTCCCGGAACACTGACCGTGACCCGTGTCGAAGCCTCGGAAACCGGCGAACCGGAAGCCGCCCTGGCCTCCACCGGGGGCATTCTGGTGATTCTCGACTCGTCCGGCAGCATGTACCGCACACTGGACGGCCGTTACCGGTATGAGATAGCCAAGGATGTGCTCTCAGACCTGGTTACCAACGTCCTTCCCGACCAGGTGCCGTTCGCGCTGCGCGTGTTCGGTAACCGCGAGGCAAACGTCTGCCGCAGTGACCTTGAGGTGGCGCTGGCGCCGCTGGATGCTTCGAGCGTGTCCGCCGTTATCGCCGGCATCGAACCGCAGCCGTTCGCCGGCACGCCCATCGCAGCGTCGCTGCAGGCCGCGGTGAGCGACCTGGCTTCCGCAACTGGCGCCCGGACGGTGGTGCTGATCACAGATGGGGAAGAGTCCTGTGATGGTGACGTGGAAGCTGCCATCGAGGAGCTGCGTGCCGGTGGTCTGGAAGTAGTACTGAACGTCATCGGCTTCGACTTCGATGCCGACGATGTGGACGCAGCCCGTGAGCGTTTCCGCAGCTGGGCTGAACTGGGCGGAGGTCAGTACTTCGACGCCAGCAGTGCGGACGAACTGGCAGGCGCCCTCGAGAGTTCCGTGGCGCTGCCGTTCGAGGTGCTGGATGAGGACCAGGTAGTGGTGGCTCGCGGCACCGTGAACGGGCCGGCTGTAGAGCTTGATGGTGGCGTCTTTACGGTGCGGGTGCTGGGCGAGGAGCCCGTGGTGTTCGAAGGCGTGCGGGTTGATGGCGAGGGTGTTTCGTTGCAGGTTGAGTAGCAGATCCTGATGGTGCAAGGGCGACGCGTCTTGACGCTTGACGGGGTGGATTCCGGCTCGGTAAGATGGCGTTCGCCCTTGAGCCACTTACGTGGCAGACGGGGTTCTGCGAATGGGGCGGTAGTGTAGCGGTTAGCATATCTGCCTGTCACGCAGAAGGTCGCGGGTT
>CAZBBU010000119.1:0-5512 GCA_964489965.1 uncultured bacterium | reverse complement strand
GGGGCGGGAAAAATCCCATCACAGTCGCCGGCCGCTACCCGTACACTGGATGACAGATATCGACATGCCTGAACCCGCGCTGAAGACCATCAGACTCACCAAGCAGTACCGCGGCAGACCCGTGGTGCGTGACCTGTCCTTCCACGTGTCACCCGGCGAAGTCTACGCGCTTGTGGGCCCCAACGGCGCCGGCAAGACCACAGTGATCAGGCTCGTCTCCGGCCTGGCCTTCCCGACCAGCGGCCAGGTGGAGCTGCTGGGCGGAGACCCGCATACGGACCCGAAGGTGCGCAGCGGACTCGGCGCCATGGTCGAGGCGCCCGCGGCCTTCTATCCGTACCTGAGCGGCAGGGCCAATCTGGAACTGCAGGCCAGCCTGGCCGGCGGCGTCAGCCCGGAGCGCATCACCGAAGTACTGGAACTGATGGAACTCGGTCCCGCCGCAGAGCGCAAGGTGGGAGTGTACAGCCTGGGTATGCGCCAGCGCCTCGGCGTTGCAGCTGCCGTGATGACCCGGCCGAAGATGCTGATACTCGACGAGCCCGCCAGCGGCATGGACCCGCTCAGCCTGCACCTGGTCCACCGCGTGCTGCGCCGTTCGGCCCGTGAGGGCGCCGCGGTGCTCATCTCCACCCACCACCTGGAGGAAGTGGTCTCGTACTGCTCCCGCGTGGGGATCATGGAAGCCGGCATGCTGGTTGATGAAGTTGACCTGAAGGGCCGCGGTGACAGGTACCGGGCCCGGGTCTCGGACGTTCACGCTGCGGTGGTGGCCCTGCAGGTCCAGCCGTTCGTCGGGGACGCGCGCGCCCGCGACCAGGAAGTGGTGTTCACCGTCACAGACAAGGAGCGGCTGGGCCGCGTGTCGGTGGTGCTGGCCAGCAATGACATAGAACTGTTCGAACTCGCCCCGGACGTGTTCAACCTGCGTGCCTACTACTACGAGCGGATGGCCGGCAAGCGTGACGTGCAGAGCATGGAAACCCAGGTGGTCGAAGCACGATGATGCCCGCACTCCTCAGACTGGAACTCGCCAAGATCTTCAGGCTCGCCAGCGTGCGTTTCAGCCTGCTGCTGCTCGTGCTGCTCCCGGTGCTGTGGGCGTACGCCCCGGGCATATTCGACGTCTACGGGGTGGTCCTGGTCAGCGGCTTCCAGGTGCCGGCCCTCAGCCTGCTCTCGGGCATGGAATTCCTGTTCCCGCTGCTGGTGGCCATCATCAGCGCCGAACTCCTGGGCACCGAGATCAGCTACGGCACACTGCGGGCCACGCTGCTGCGGCCCGTCACCCGCGCCAACTGGCTGCTGGCCAAGATCCTGGTCGCTGCCCTCCTGCCGTTCCTGCTGCTGCTGTTCGTGCTGCTGGTGTCACTCGTTGCGGGCCTGTTCTACGGCTACGGTGACTTCGTGGGCGGCACCGGACTCGGCGCGGGCGGCCTGGTCGGCCAGGGGATCACCGCGGCTGGCGACGCCATCGCCGAACTGATACGGGCCTACGCTGTCGCCTCGTTCAGCCTGGTTCCCGTCAGCCTGCTGGCACTGCTGCTGACCGTGGTGTTCATGAACGCCGCCAGCGGTGCGCTGGCCACGCTTGGCATCCTCATCGTGAGCGGCCTGCTGGTCGTGTTCTCCTGGCTCAGCACCTACCTGCCCACCACCCAGCTGAACGCCTACCTGGCCACGGGCCAGCAACTTGCCACCCCGCTCATACTGATCGGCGTCTATTCCATCGCCTTCGCCTTGCTTGCCGTTGCCACCTTCGAGAGGAAAGACTTCTGATGCGGGCGCTGCTCCTGCTGGTGCTGCTGGCAGCCGGCAGCTGCCTGGCCCAGAACATCGCCTACACGGTGCAGGTCATCGCGGTTTCCGACCAGTCGCAGGCGTTCAGCCTCATCCGTGAGCTCGGCGTTGAGAACTACCCGGCCTACGCAACCCGCGCCACGACCGAACAGGGCGATGTGGTGCGCGTGCGCGTCGGCGGCTTCGCCAACCGCGCCGCGGCAGTGCTGTACGCCGAGGCCATGCCCGACTTCCCGACCCCCGGCAGCCGGCCTCTGCCCGCGCTGGCGGACAACATCCCGGCGAGAGTCATGCCTTTCGAACCACGGCTGCTGCTGGACACCAGTGAAACGGATTTCGAGCTGCTCGAATGGGGCGGGGGTCTGGCACTCGCCTACCCAGCGGAAGCCAGTGGCCTGCGGAACTGGCAACTGCTGGCAGACGGAGCCAGCGTGGAGTTCAAGGCGTACAGCGCCTGGCGTGAACCCGACGGTCTGGTGGTGCGCTACCGTGACCAGCCTCTGTGGCCCGATGACTGGCAGGAACTCACCGGTGCGCAGCTCGAAGAGGAGCGCACCATGGCGCTCGAACTGCTGGCGTCGCGCCTGGCTGTCGAGCCGGCTGCCCTGCAGGGCGCGGTCCGCGTCCGGGCGGGACAGCCGGTGGTGGTGGTTCTGGAACGGTTCAATCCCTGGCAGAGCGTGTCCGTGGGCCAGCTGCTGGGTGCCACCCTGACGGACGGCGACTCGGACTGGGACGGCAGCGTTGTTGGTGAATCACCGGAACCCGTGCCGGCGGAAGTGCTGCTTGCCGATCCGGCCTCGCTGCAACCGGTGCCTGTCAGCGGGGACGACTGGTCCCTGCGGTTCGACGATCCGTTCATGCTGCAGACCACGCCGGACCTGAACCGCTCCTGGCGGGCAGCAGTGGGTGCACCCCTGTGGACTGACGGCACTCACGTGCTGGCCAGCCACCAGGGGCGCCTGCTCATCTACGACTTCAGGGCCAGCCCCTGACCTCAGGCGGCTACTGCCGCAGCTTCCAGTGCTTCCTTCTCCGCCAGCCAGCGTTCCGCCGTCATGGCGGCCCGGGTTCCTGCACCGACGCTGGTGCTCAGCTGCCGGTAAACCTCATCCGCCACGTCACCGGCCGCGAACACGCCAGGCACGTTGGTGAAGATCTCATCGGTCACCTTCACGTACCCGGTGGGTCCGAGCTCGATGGTGCCGCTCAGCCAGTCAGTGTTGGGAGTATGGCCGATGTACACGAAAACGCCGTCAGCCTGCAGGATGCGCTCTTCACCAGTGATGGTGTCATGCACGCGCAGGCCGGTCACCTGACCGTCCTCACCGAGGACTTCATCCGGGACGGTGTTCCACTCGAAGTGCATCTTCTCGTTGGCAAATGCACGCTGCTGGGCGACCTTGTTGGCCCGCAGCTCATCACGCCTGTGAACGATGGTGACCCTGTCAGCGAACTTGGTCAGGAACAGGCCCTCTTCGATGGCTGCGTCCCCGCCGCCGACCACTATCACGTTACGGCCACGGTAGAAGAAGCCGTCACAGGTGGCGCAGGTGGAAACACCACGGCCGTAGAAATCGTCCTCGCCGGGGATGCCCAGGCGGCGCGGATTGGCACCGGTGGCCAGGATGACGGAGCGGGCCAGGTAATCCTGGTCGTAACCCTTCAGGCGGAAACGGCCGTCAGGCAACGTCTCCAGGGCACTGACTTCCTCCATGAGGATGCGGGCGCCGAACTTCTCGGCCTGCTGGACCATGCGCTGCGACAGCTCGGGTCCTGAGACGGCATCGGGGAAACCCGGGTAGTTCTCGACATCGTCAGTCTGGGCGATCTGCCCACCCGGAAGTCCCTTCTCCAGAATCACCGTGTCAAGCTGACCACGGCTGGCATAGATGCCCGCGGTCAGCCCGGCGGGACCGCCGCCGACTATCGCAACGTCCACTTCAACAGTCTGTCTGTTGCTCAACTCATCCTCCATCACTGCTCCCATGGTAGCACCCGGCCTGGAGCCCGAATATTCCTGCGCTACCCAAAAGACACGATGGCAACGCAGTCCGCTGTTAGAATCCGCTGTGCAAAAGCCAGCAGAAATGACGAACCCGCTGCTCCGTGACGACTGGCTGATTCCCTTCGGGGACATCCGGGCTGAACACATCCCGCCGGCTGTAGACAGCGCCATCGCGCAGGCCGCCGCGGAGGTGGAAGCCATCGTGGCCAGGAAGAACCAGCCTCCGCTCACCTACGATCAGGTGCTCGGAGCATTCGACCGCATGGAAGCGCGCGTGGACCGGATCTTCACGGTCTGCGCCCACCTGAAATCGGTGGTCAGCAGTCCCGCCATCCGCGACGCCTACCAGCAGGTGCTGCCCCGCTTCGTGGCCTTCAGCAACGGCCTGCGCGCCAGGGAAGACCTGTGGACCACGCTGCAGGAGTACGCGGCCACGGAAGAGGCAGCCGGCCTGGATTCGGTTCGTCGCCGGCGACTGGACAACCTGCTGCGGGAGTTCCGCCGCCTCGGTGCCGAACTGCCCGCCGCGGAGCGGGAGAGACTGCAGGTTCTCCAGACGGAGCTGGCCGAAGTGCAGAACCGCTTCAGCGAGAACGTGCTTGACGCGACCGCTGACTTTGAACTGCACCTGCAGGACGAGGCCGACCTGAAGGGCCTGCCTGCAAGCTGGGTGACAGCGGCCCGTCAGGCTGCCGAGGCCAAGGGGCAGTCCGGTTGGCTGGTCACCCTGCAGGCGCCGAGCGCCATGCCGTTCCTGCAGTACTCCGACAACCGCGAGCTGCGCAGGCAGGTGCAGCAGGCCTACAGCAACCGTGCCTCATCCGGCGAGAGGAACAACGAGCCGCTCATCCGCCGCATCCTGCAGCTGCGTTCACAGATTGCCTCGCTGCTGGGTTTCCGCGACTATGCCGATTACCGGCTTGAGGTGAACATGGTCGGTTCCGCTTCCAGGGCCGTCAGCTTCCTCGATGACCTTTATGAGCGGACCCTGCCGCACTGGCAACGCGAGATGGCCACGCTCCGGCAGTTCGCCGCCACCGAACTGGGCCTGGAACAGCTGGAGACATGGGACATGGGCTGGGCCAGTGAGAAGCTGCGGCGCAGGACCCTGGACTTCGATTCCGAGGCGCTGCGCCCCTATTTCAGTCACGACCGGGTGATGGACGGCCTGTTCGAACTCGTCCGCCGGCTGTTCGGAATCACTGTGCGACAGGTGGAGAACGATCAGGTGTGGCACCCTGACGTGCAGTTCTACGAGATGCATGACGAGCAGGGGACCCACATCGCCTCGTTCTACGCGGACTGGTTCCCACGTGACGGCAAACGTGCCGGCGCCTGGATGAACAGCTTCGTGACCGGCGGGCCCAGGCCCGACGGCGGCTTTGACCCGCACCTTGCGCTGATAATGGGCAACCTGACGCCACCCGCTGACGGACAGCCCGCGCGTTTCACGCATCGCGAGGTGCAGACCATCTTCCATGAGTTCGGCCACCTGCTGCATCACTGCCTGTCACGCGTCAGCGAGCGGGCGCTCGGTGGCACCCAGGTTCTGTGGGACTGGGTGGAGGTACCCAGCCAAATCATGGAGAACTGGACGACCGAACCGGAGGCCCTGAACCTGTTCGCCCGCCATCACGAAACCGGCGAGCCGCTTCCCGACGAAGTGCTGGCCAAGCTGCACGCCGCCAGCACCTTCATGGGCGG
>CAZBBU010000118.1:0-5515 GCA_964489965.1 uncultured bacterium | reverse complement strand
CGGTGCCAGTAGTAGAGCGAGCCGCCGGGCTGCCAGATGGGCTTGCGCAGCTCGGGGTCCGGCTGGTTACCGATGGCCACGACGATGGCTTCGAAATCGCCGCTCATACCCTGACTCAGCAGGTTGGCCGACTGGATGCCCTGCAGGTTGGCGCGCACGCCGATCTGCTCGAAGTCGTTCTGCAGGATGGTGGCCACGTCCGTCCAGGTGGCCGAGTCGTTGCCGTAGGTCAGGGTGAACTCGAGTTCCTGGTCGGCAGAGATGTTGCGGATGCCGTCACCGTCAGTGTCGGTCAGGCCCAGTGCGTCCAGGGCGCTGGCGGCTGCTTCAAGGTCGAAACCATGCATGATGCCGGTGGTGTCCTCGTAGAAGGCGCCGTTGACCGGGGCGGTCGGGGTGCCCGGCCAGGTGGCGAGGCCGTTGTAGACGTCTTCGATGATGCGGTCGCGGTTGACGGCGAACTCCATGGCGCGCCGGAAGTCGCTGTCAGAGAACAGCTCGGCCAGTGCCGGGTTCTCGGCGTTGAAGTTGAAGGCCAGGTGGGGCGGGGAGCCGAACAGGGCCTCGCTCTGGATGACGCGGAACGGCTCGCCGGCCACTTCACGCGACTTGAAGTCAGGGAACTGGCCACCGGAGATGTTCAGCTGGTCCAGGTTGCCGGCCAGGAACTGGGCGGTCTGGGCTTCGGTGCCGGTGACGATCAGGAACTGCAGGGTGTCCACGTAGGGGAGGCGGGTGCCTGCCTCGTCAACCTTCCAGTAGTTGTCCCAACGCTCGAGCTGCACCAGCTGGCCGGGCACGTAGTCGGTCAGGCGGAACGGGCCGGTGCCGATTACGTCACTGGGCGCGCCGGTGGTGGGCCAGGCATTGTTGATGGCGGCGGCGTCGGCGCCACCCTCTTCGGAGAACTCGAGCAGCGCGTGCTTGGGCATGATGAAGAAGCTGCGCAGCTGGGTAACGAAGGCTGCGGACGGCGCGGCCAGCGTGATGACCACGGTGTGGTCGTCAGTGGCCTCGACGGTCACGGGCACGCTCTCGCCGTCGACCGTCTGCACGAACACGGCGGCGTCGCCGGCGCGGGTTTCGGGGTTGGCGACGATCTGGTTGAGGGTGAACTCGACGTCAGCGGCGGTGAAGGGCGTGCCGTCGTGCCAGGTGACGCCTTCACGCAGGTGGAAGGTGTAGACCAGGCCGTCCTCACTGACCTCCCAGCTGGTGGCGAGGCCGGGGACGAGTTCGTAGTTCTCGAGGTCGAACTCGACCAGGGTGTCAAAGATCTGCTGTGCGAACAGCTTGATGTCGTTGCTGAGGTCGCCGTAATAGAAGAAAGTGGGCGGGGTGGAGGCCAGCGCCAGGCGCAGGGTGCCGCCATGGCTGCCGTTCTCCATGCCGAGGCCGGGGTAGCTGACGACTTCGTCCTGTGCCAGCGCGCTGCCGGCGAGCAGGCAGGCGCTCGCGCCGGCCAGCAGGATGCTCTTCAGTTTCATGTTCGCTCCTGATTCGGGTGAAATTTCGGGTTGAGGGCAGGGCGTTCAGTGGTGCCGTTACTTGCGCTGCAGGCCGGTTCCCACCTCCTGGGGCAGCCACTCGCCGGCGCGGGCAGGGCCTGCCGGGTGCCCGTGGCTGCGGGCGATATGTTGATCAATACCAGTACAGATTAGTTGGCCGGCATCGCAAACGCAAGTCGGTGGAAGCTGGCGCGCAGGTCGGTGATACCCGGCAGCAGGTGCCGGTTGGGATGCACCCGGTTGGTGAGCAGCACGGCGAAGCGGCCGCTGGCCTGGTCCAGCCACAGCGAGGTGCCGGTGAAGCCGGTGTGCCCGAAGCCGTCAAGGCCGGCACTGAACGGCGTGGGTCCAAGCACCCAGCCCAGCCCGCGCAGTTCGCCGCCCGCGGTGCGGGCCTGCTCGGCCATGCTCTCCTGGAGCAGCCCGGCCGGCGCCAGGCGGGCGTCCAGCTGCAGGTAAGCGCGGCAGAACTTCGCCAGGTCAGCCGCGGTGCCGAACAGGCCGGCGTGGCCCGACACACCCTCCCAGGCGGTGCAGTTCTCGTCATGCACTTCGCCGCTGAGCAGCCGGTTGCGCCAGCCGCAGTGTTCCGTGGCCGCGTAGTCGGCGGCCCGAGGTTCACTCTCCAGGGGGTTGAAGTGCGTGTCGGCCATGCCCAGCGGCCTGAACAGCTGTTCCTCCACGAACGCGTCCAGCCGCTGGCCACTGACCCGCTCCACCAGCGCGCCAAGCAGCATGAAGCCCACGTCGCTGTACACCGCCTTCGAGCTGCCGGGCTCCGAGTCCAGCGGCGTCTGCAGCGTTGAGGCAAGTGCCACCAGCCGGTCGCGGGTGATTGTGTGCACCCGGCTGTAGGCGCGCAGGCCTGAGTTGTGAGCAAGCAGCTGCCTGACCGTGGCCTCCGCCAGGCTGGGTTCCTGGCCCGAGCCGATGTTGCTGAACCAGTGTTTCAGCGGCTTGTCCAGGGCCAGCTCGCCGCTGCCGACCAGGCGCAGCACGGCCGGCAGCGTGGCCACCACCTTGGTCAGGGACGCCAGGTCGAAGTGGGTTGCTGGTGTGACGGGCGGTCCATCCAGGCGGGTGACGCCCCAGGCCAGTTCCTGCTGGCCATCAGCGTCACCCCAGCAGGCCACCACTCCGGGCACGGCCGCAGCGGTGAAGAGCTCACGCAGTTCTTCCATCAACTGGGAGCATACCGGTGATAGCATCCTCTTTGACACTGGTCGCTTGGAGAAACCCATGAATACCGAAACAGTCAGTGAGCAGTACCGGGACCTGGACGCCTGGCCGGAAGGCGAGATCCTGGCAGCGTTGCTGGAAGGCAGCCGTGGCGCTGTTGAGGCCGTGCAGGAGGCGCTCCCCCAGCTGGAAGTGGCGGCCCGGCTGCTGCGCGGCCGGCTGGAACAGGGCGGCAGGATCATCTACGTGGGTGCCGGGACCTCGGGCCGGCTGGCTCTGCAGGACGCGGCGGAGCTGCCGCCCACCTTCGGGTTTGAGCGCACGGTCGTCCTGCTGGCCGGTGGAGTGGAGGCGGGCGCCCGCGCCCGCGAGGGTGCCGAGGATGACGCCGCTGCGGCCGTCCGGGAGATCGATGAGGCGGCCGTGGAGGCCCGTGATGCGGTGATCGGCATCGCCGCCAGTGGCAACACGCCCTACACGGTGGCCGCTGTGGAGCGGGCGCGTGAGCTTGGCGCCCTGACTATCGGCGTCGCCAACAATCCGGGTTCCCGGCTGCTGGCTGCGGCCGAGGTGCCGCTGCTGCTGGCGACCGGTCCGGAGGTGCTGGCGGGCTCGACGCGGCTGGCTGCGGGAACCGCCCAGAAGATCGTGCTCAACTCACTGTCAACCACCGTGCTGGTGCAGCTCGGAGGTGCCTATCAGAACCTGATGGTGGGCATGCAGGCCAGCAATGCCAAGCTGAAGGGCCGGGCGGCCGGCATCGTGGCTGTGGCCACCGGGCTGGAACGCGAGGCGGCGGCAGAGGCACTGGCGCGGGCGGGTGGTGACATGCGCGTGGCCATCGTCAGCGTGAAGGCGGGCGTGGACACTCAGGGTGCCCGGCGCGCGCTTGAGGCTGCCGGCAACAGCGTCAGGAAGGCGATCGCGGCTCTGGCAGACTGACCTGAGTCAGCGTTGGCGCTGCTCCCGCAGTTCCGTGGAGGAGATGTCCTGACGGAAATCCGGCAGCTCGCTGAACAGGTGGGCGTGGTCGGCCGGCAGTTCGATGTCGGCGACAGTGACGAAGCTGTCCCCGCGCTTGCGGCCTGCAACCAGAAAACGGGCGCCCAGGCTGTCCAGCTCCGCCAGTGCGCCGCTGGCGCCGCCGTCCCCGTAGAAGCGTTCGTCCAGCAGCCGGGCGGCCGTGTCCACTCCGATCACGAAGGTGCTGGCGGGGAACAGCCGTGCCTTGTCCACGAAGAGCGGCGCTCCGGTCAGCAGCAGCTGGCCCTGGCCGGCGAACTGTGTCATCCGGCGCTGTGCTTCGGCGAACTTGAGGCCGGGCTTGTCTGCGTTCAGCAGCGGCAACTCGAACAGCGCCGGGCGGCCGCTGTGGGCCGAGGCGGCCGCGGCAAGCCCAAGGTGACCGTGGTGCAGCGGGTTGAAGGAACCGCTCACGATGAGCAGGTTCGAGAGTCCGTCGGCCGGGCCCACCGTCAGGTCGGGCTGCTGCAGCAGCGCCGCGCCGCCTGATGCGGCCAGTCCGGCGGCCACGCCTTCCGGCTCGAACTCCTCTGTCAGCGAGTCCGCTGCTCCGATGCCGCTGTCCGGCCTCACCAGCAGGCCGTTCCCGTCAGCGACAGCGGACAGGATGAGGCGGCTGACCAGTTCTTCTTCCCCGGCACGATCACGCCCACCCTTGTCCAGCACGACCTTCTTTATCTGCACGCCCAGCGGGCCGGCCAGTGCAACAACAGCCCGGTGCTCGCCCCGCTTGGTCCTGTCAGTCGCGATGGTGGCGCTGGCAGACACGCCCACCACCGGAGTTCCCGGCTCGGCAAGCTTGCGTGCCCGCGCCAGGGCGACTCTGGCCAGCGCGGCTGAGGTGTCACGGCCGGTGAAGCGGTCGGGCCTGAAACCAATGGTGTCGATCAGTGAACTGGGCGCGTAACGGTCACTGGCCTCAAGGATCGTGCGTGAGGAACCGCCCAGTGAGTGCAGCCAGAAGAGGGCCAGGGAGCCGGCCCCGGTGAACTCGAGCACCAGTTGCACGGGTGAGTCGTGAATGCGCTCAAGCAGTGGCGCCAGATCGGCTGGCACAGTGGTGGCAGGCATGGGCCTCAGATTAGCAGTCTGCCTGCTCAAACGGCCCTCTTGCCCGCCAGCCACACCTGCTCCACGTGCAAGGTGCCGCCCAGTACGACCAGGTCGGCGCGTTTGCCGGCCTCTATCAGCCCACGGTCAGTCAGGCCCAGGTACTCGGCGGCATTGCTGCTGCACAGCCTCGCAGTTTCATTCAGGGACAGGCCGTTTCGCAGCGCGTTGCGGAAAGCCTGGTCCATGGTCAGCACGCTGCCCGCCAGGGTGCCGTCGGCCAGCACGGCGCGGCCGTCCGTCACCGTCACGTTCTGGCCACCCAGCTCGGTGGGGCCGTCGCCCATGCCGCCCGCCCGCATGCAGTCGGTGACGAACAGCATTTTCCCCGGTTTGGCGGCCAGCGCCGCACGCAGGCTGAGCGGGTGCACGTGCTGCAGGTCGAAGATCACTTCGGCCCAGGCGTCCTCGCTGGCCAGGGCGGCGCCGACCAGGCCGGGGCGCCGGCCCTCCAGTCCGCCCATGGCGTTGAACAGGTGAGTGAAACCGAACACGGTGCCGCGCTGTTTCAGAAGGCTGCTGGCGCTGCTGCCGTCATCGGTGCTGTGGCCCAGGCTGACCCGGATCCCGTGCGACGCCAGGTGCCGGCTGGCTTCCGCGGCACCGGGCAGCTCGGGCGCCATGGTTACGAGCCGCACCACCCCGCTGGCCAGCACCTGCTCCAGGTGGCCCAGGTCCGGCTCGAGTACGAAGTC
>CAZBBU010000117.1:0-5527 GCA_964489965.1 uncultured bacterium | reverse complement strand
GTCACCCAGGCGCAGATCCTGGCGCGCCTGGCGCAGCTGCGGCGTGAACACGGCATGGGACTTCTGTTCATCACCCACGACATCAGCGTGGTGGTGCAGACCTGTGACACCGTCACCGTGATGTACGCCGGCAAGGTCATGGAATCGGGTGCGGTGCGCGAGGTGTTCGCCACGCCCTTCCATCCCTACACCATGGGGCTGCGCAACGCGTTCCCGACGCTCGAAGGCGCCCAGCGTGAACTCATCTCCATCCCGGGCAGCCCTCCCAACCTGCTCTCACCACCGACCGCCTGCCGCTTCGCCGAGCGCTGCCCGTTCGTGCAGGAGCGTTGCCTGGCCGAGGAGCCCCTGCCGGTCGAAGTCGCCCCGGGCCGCGTATCCGCCTGTCACTTCCCCGAGCGGGCAGCGGAGTTCCGGCTCGCGGCGGCCGATAACCTCACCTGGCAACGCGTCGGCGAACGCCTGACCGGTACCAGGGCGGTCACCGGTCCGACTGCAGCCGTCAGCGAGTCCGAGGACACGGAGAAGGCGACGCTGCTGGAAGTCAGGGAGCTGGTGAGGCACTTCCCGGCCCCGCGCAACCGCAACGTCAAGGGTCGGGCCGTCGTGCACGCGGTCGACGGCGTCTCCTTCGAACTGCTGGAAGGCGAGATCCTGGGCCTGGCAGGCGAATCCGGCTCCGGCAAGACCACCACGGGCGAGGCGCTCGTGAGGCTTCAGGATGTTACCGACGGCGTGATCAGCTACGAGGGCACCGAGGTGCAGAACCTGCGCGGCGGCCAGTTGCGTGGCTTCCGCCGCAACGCGCAGATGGTGTTCCAGGACCCGTATGAGACCCTGAATCCACGCTTCACCATCCTGGAGATAGTCGGGGAACCCCTGAAGATCCACCGGCTGGCGAAGGGTGAAGAGATCACGGCGCGGGTCACAGAAGCCCTGGAGGACGCGGGGTTGCGCCCGGCGGAACTGTACCTTCACCGCTACCCCCACGAGCTTTCCGGCGGCCAGCGGCAGCGCGTCGCCATCGCCCGGGCGATCGTCCTGGAACCGAGTTTCATCGTGGCGGACGAGCCGGTGTCGATGCTGGACGTGTCCATCCGCGCTGGCGTGCTGAACCTGCTGCGCAAGTTCCGGGACGACCGCGGCATCTCGATCATTTACGTCAGTCACGACCTGCCGACCATCCGCTACGTGGCCGACCGGACGGCAATCATGTACCTGGGACAGATCGTAGAGATCGGCCCGACCGAGGACGTGATCGCCGGACGGCTGCATCCGTACACCAGACTGCTGCTGGAAGCGAGTCCCGAACCCGATCCCGCGGTGATCAAGCCGCCGCTGGAAGCCCGCGGCGAGATCCCCAGCCCGGTGGACCTGCCCAACGGCTGCCGCTTCCACACCCGCTGCCCCTACGCGCTCGCTCACTGCGGCTGGGAAGGACGCGACGTCATCGCCGCAGTTCAGAACCGCCGCATGGAGGGCGCAGAGCTGCCGGAGCTGGGCGACATGCAGCGCCAGGGCCTGGACGTGACCGTGAAGGCCCCGCTGGGCTTCGAGGCCGCGCGCAAATCACTCGAGCAGATCATGGCGGCTTCAGGGACCATGCTGGAAGCGGCCACCCTGAGCGATGCAGGCGGCAGTGTGCACATCAGTTTCGAGCGGAAGGATCCGCCGCCCGCGTTCGTGAAGACCGGCGGCAGCACCGCGGAGCGGCACGAGGTCTCCTGCTGGCTGTTCGAGAACGAACTGCCGATGGCCTCTCAGCCGTAGCAGCTGCAATGGGGGTCCGGGCGCTATGGCGTACCGGACCCCCACCCGGCCCGATCCGGAACCCGCCTGCTACAACCGCTCGCCGGTGAGCCAGAAGATCAGGTGCTCGTTCACGTTCTCCAGGTGATCACCCAGTCGCTCCAGGTAACGCGTGGTGTTCATCAGCAGCAGCGCTGAACTGATGACCTTGCTGTTCTCCATCATCATGGTGAGCAGTTCACGCTGAATCTGCTGTTCCAGCACGTCAATCTCATCGTCCATGGCCAGGGCCTCGCGGGCGGCTCCGGCGTCCGACTCCGTGAGCGCCTTCATGGTCTGCTCGACCATCTCGTCGATGACCACCATGATGCGCTCCAGGTCCACGTACTTCTTAAGCGGCTCCTGCGAGGCAAGTTCAGCACCGACCCGGGCTACATGCAGCGCGTAATCACCGGCCCGTTCCACGTCCGCCAGCGAGCGGTAGACGGCGCCCAGGAAACGCAGGTCACCCGCGGTCGGCTGGTGCCTGGCGATGATGGTGATGACGTTCCTTTCCAGGTCCTCCATCATCCTGTCAATGACCGCGTCGTTATCACGGCACTCCTCCGCGGCACTGACGTCCCGCTCGATGAGTGCGCGTCGGGCCAGGTCGTTACTGTGCCGCACGAGGCTGAGCATCCTGACCAGTTCGGCAACCAAGCCCTGGAGGCCCTGGTCGAGCCCATGGGGAGCGTTAACTGTCATGCCGCATTGTGGCACAGCCACTGTCAGGCACCCGTCAGGACAGAACCCGGGCTGACAGGAACCTGACACTGCCGGACCTATCATGGTCTGCATGGCAGGCGGCTTGAGCAGCACAGTACTCCTGGTGGAAGACGAGGCCGCGGTGCGCGAGCTGCTAGCCTTCCACCTCGGCCGGGCCGGCTTCAGCGTCCTGGAAGCAGGAAGCACCCGGGAGGCAGAGCAGCTAATGGCTGAAGCCGACGTGATAGTGCTCGACTGGATGCTGCCCGGTGAATCCGGTGCGCAGTGGCTGGCCCGCCAGGACGGAGTCCGCGGCAGCGACCGCAAACCGGTGCTGATGCTCACCGCGCGCGCCACCGAGAACGACAAGGTGCATGGACTTGAGTCCGGAGCTGACGATTACCTGACGAAACCTTTCAGCACCCCCGAGCTTGTGGCCCGGTTGCGGGCGCTGCTCAGGCGCAGCGGCCAGCCCGAGAACATCCGACTGGGCCCGCTGACAGTGCGCGTCAGCCAGGGCGAGGCGGAACTGTACGGCACCGCGCTGTCACTCACCAGACGGGAATTCGATCTGCTGGTCTGCCTGGCCGGCAACGCCGGCCGGGTCTGTTCGCGCACCGAACTGCTCGACCGGGTCTGGGGCGAAGAGTACTTGGGTACGGAACGGACAGTTGACCAGCACGTTGCGCAGTTGCGCTCCCAGCTGGGTAACGACTGGATCGTGACGGTCCGTGGCCGCGGCTACCGCTTGCAGCAGGTGGGCGATGGAGCAGGCTGAGCAGATACTGCAACAGCTGGCTGAAGGCGTAGTGCTGACAGACGAGAACTCTCTGGTCACTTTTTTGAATGACACCGCCTGCGAGATGCTGGCCGTGCGGCGCGAGACCGCCCTGGGCATGCCGGCCGTAGCAGTACTGCGGGATCACCGGCTTGAGATGGCCCTGCTCGAGGGCGGCAGCGTGGAGCTGCAGACCCGGCAGCGCGTACTGTTGGCCCGCGGCGTGCCGGGCGGACTGATAATCGAAGACGTCACCGAATCACGCAGGGCCCGCGAGGAAGCCCGTGAACTGCTGGCCGTCCTGTCACACGAACTGAGAACACCGGCCACCAGTATCCGCTCAGCCCTCGAGGCGCTTGCCGAGGAGGACCTGCCGGACACCCAGCGCCAGCGCTTCCAGCAGCTCGCTGCAGCCGAGGCGGAGCGGCTGGTGCGCCTGCTTGGTGACCTGACCGTGGACGTCAAGCCGCCACAACTCCGCAGTGTCAGGCTCTACGCTGCGGCGGAACGGGCCCGCGCAGTGCTGACGGACACGCTGCAGCAGAACACCGTGACCGTTGACATCAGCGCCGTAGCCGACCTGACCGTGTGGGCCGATGAGGACAAGCTTCTGCAGTCACTCGTCAACCTGATCGAGAACGCGGCCCAGCACGGCCCCGACAACTCGGTGGTCCAGGTGCTGGCCACCGAGGACACCTCCAGACAGGAGGTCGAGGTGATGGTGCGTGACCGCGGTAAACCGCTGGCGGAGGAACGCCTCGAGGAACTGTTCTCGCCAGACTCGCAGGTCCGCTCCACCCGCTCGCGCGGCACCGGGCTGGGACTGTATATAGTCCGTTCGATAGCGCAGCGCTGGGGCGGGCGCGCGTGGGGTCGCCCGCTGGCTGAGGGCAACGAGTTCGGTTTCAGTGTCAGGCTGCCCCGCGAACGCAGCTGAACTACACTCACACGGGCCGCACTGGCCGATAATCCGGGGACGGCAGCGGGTGCGTCCCGCGCCGAAGTCTGGAAGGTCTCATGGCAGAAACCCTGAACGATACGAACGACCTGGCCGCCTGGCGCCGGGATTACGAGGACCGGCTGCGTGCAGACTGGGGCTGGCTGACAGTCACCGGCCTGCACTGGCTTGAGGATGGTGCGCACACGATCGGTTCATCCGCTGAAGCCGACATCCGGCTGGAACCGGGCCTGCAAGGCAGCACTTCCTTCGTGCCTGACCTCGCCGCCAAGATCATCCGTGAAGGCCACAAGGTCAGCCTGGAGATACTGTCTGAAGGCGCGGTGCTGCTGGAGGGCAGACCCGCGGAATCGCATCGCCTGAAGTTCAGTGGCAGTCAGGGCCAGCGCTTCACCGTAGGGCACCAGTCGTTCCTGGTGGTCCAGCGGGGCGACCGCGTGGGCGTCCGTACCTGGAACAACGATGCCGAGCAGCGACGCACCTACACGGGTTCTGACTGGTTCGAACCGGATGACGGCTGGATCAGGGAAGCACACTTCCGCCCCTTCGCGGAGCCGCGCATCATCGAGTACCTGAACGTACTGGGCGACCAGAAGTCGGTACTGGTGAGCGGCGAGTGGGTCTTCGAACTCGAAGGTCGTGAGCTGACGCTGATCTCACTGGCTGACGAGGACCAGGCTCCGTTCTTCGTGCTCCGTGACGGCACCAGCGGCACTGAGACGTACGGCGCCAGCCGCTTCCTGCAGGCGCCGGCGCCGCAGCAAGGCAGGACCGTGCTGGACTTCAACCGGGCCTACAACCCGCCCTGCGCCTTCACTCCCCACGCCACCTGCCCGTTGCCACCCCGCCAGAACGTGCTCGACGTAAGGATCACAGCGGGCGAACGCCTGTACGAGCCGGCGTGAGGCGGGCGCGCCGTCCTGGTGTTGTACGCGCACGCCATAAAGGTTTGACACCCCCTCGGAAACGCACGTAAAATACCGCATCCTTATGGTCCACTGGAGTGGACTGGCTGCGTGTACCTATCCTCTTCACGCTAGAGAGGCGAGCAATGGATTCAGACAAGCTGTTGGAAGTCAAGGACCTTGAGGTTCATTTCCACTCCGATGACGGTGTGGTCAAGGCTGTTGACAAGATTTCGTTCGACCTGAAGAAGGGCGAGACTCTGGCTGTGGTCGGCGAATCCGGCTCGGGCAAGTCGGTCACCTCACAGGCCACCATGCGCCTCATTCCCGATCCGCCCGGCAAGATCGTGGGCGGGCAGATCCTGTTCCGCACCAAAGCGGGTGACACCATTG